>DATKUQ010000127.1:0-7921 GCA_035530495.1 Burkholderiales bacterium | reverse complement strand
AGCCAGCCGGTACGCACGCTGGCGTGGCTGTCAAACTCCGGCACATACGGCTTGATGTCGAGCAGAGGCGTTCCGTCCAGAATATCCACGTTGCGGACGTGAAGAAGTCCGTCCTCGATTCGGTCAAGCTCGACGATGGAGAGTCCGATCGGATTGGGCCGCCTCGGGGCTCGCGTCGCGAAAACCCCGTGCGGCTTCGTGTCCATGAAGGGAACCACCTCCAGATTGAAGCCTTCGCTGCGATGGAAAACGTAGAGCAAGATGATGTGCGAGAACCCGTCGAGGTCCTTCAGCCCAGCCTGGAAGTCTTGAAAGACCTCGACTGTGCCTTGCACGCCGGCCGCGCCGGCCGGCTGAATGGGCATGCCTTCCGACTTCGTGAAAGGCGTGTGGATCGTCCCGATGGGTTTCATCGCCAGCATTCTTTTTTCACGCCAAGGTTCGGCACGCGCGGCAGACACCCAATCTGATCGGGTCGGAGACCCATGGCGCTAGCTTAAGTCCGCGTCGTGCTGCGTGGCGCGCCCCGACGGGCCGAGAGGCGTTCACGGACACGGCTTCTAGGGCTTGTTCCGGGAATAGACGATTTTCTTGGTTCCGCCGTCGCAGCTGCCGACCACCTTTTGATCTCCGACCTGGTCGTTCGGGACGATCTCGAGGGTGTAGGCTTTGACGCCTTTCGCCTCTATCTTGGCCGCGATCTCGGCCTTCAGCTCCTCGCACGGTTTGGCTGCGAACGCGTGCGCGCTCACGGCAAATGCGGCGGCTAAAACTAGTAGTTTCTTCATTGCGGCTCCTTCGCTCCTGGTCGTAAAAGCACGGGGTGCCTTTCCCTTCCTCGTTCCGGCGCACAGCGTCGCGTCCTGGAAACCCGGGCCGCTCACGCTGACCCGGTTTGCCATCTTACGCCCAAGGCAGTGTCCGCCGCCTAAATGCCGAATAGCAGTGCGTTGCCGTAGCGGCGCGTGCCAAGCGCCGCACGAAAGCGATGTCCGGATAGTTCGTATCTGGATTCAGAGCCACCTGATTCTCGGTAATCAGCGGCGCCATTCCCCTTCGTATGCGCCGACATACTGCTGCGCAGAAACATTGTCGAAGGCGGCGCCTCAACCGCGCCCCAGGGCGCGCAGCCGAGTGTAGACAGGAGAAAGCAGCGCCGGCAGCATGTACATCGGGATCTGCGCCATGGCGAAGAACACGATGACGTCGAAGTTGGCCTTGTCGGCGAGCGCCACCAGCACCAGGCCCATATTGCAGTTGCCGGCCATCAGGCCCACGGTGATGGCCGAGCGCATGCCCAGCCGCAGCGCCACCAGCGTGCCGATGCATTGCAGCACGATGTTGGCGACGAAGGCCGCAACGGTGACCAGCACGACGTAGCCGGGCCGCGCCAGCGCCACCGCGGTGACGCCGTCCATGATGGCAATGGCGAATATCACCAGCGTCGCCACCGAGGCGCCGTCGAGCATGCGCGCATTCGCCGCCAGCGTTTGCCGCGGCACCAGGCGCCGCAGCGCGAGCGCCGCGGCAAAGGCCCCGCCTACCATCAGCACCAGACGCAGCATGAAGGTGGTGAAATCGATGTCGATCTTGAGGCCCAACAGCCACAGCGCCACCAGCGGCAGCGAGAACGGGACCAGCGCGGTGGTGACGACGATGACCACCACCGAGAGCGCCGCGTCCAGCCCGAGGATCAGGCTGATCGCCGCGCCGGAGACGATCGGCGAGGCGGCGGCCATCAGCGTCAAGCCCTGCACCAGCGCCGGCGGCAGGCTGAATGCCTTCAGCGCGAGCCACATCAGCACCGGCGAGACGAGCAGCAGACCGACGGTAATCAGCGCCACCAGGCCGGGGCGGCGCGCATAGGACGCGAGCGCGTCCCAGTCCAGACGCAGCAGCGCGATCACCAGCGGGATCAGCAGGGAGGGGATCAGCAGCGGGCGCGCGAGCGCGGCGAGCTGCGGCACCAGCAAGCCCAGCAGCACGCCGCCGGCAAGGAACAGCGTGGCGTGCCGGCCGAGGTAATCGAAAGTACGGTGCAGCGCGCGCATCAGAGTGCCGGAGCGCAGGCGCGCGCCTCAGTCGGTCTTCGGATTGAATGCCTGCGCCAGGCTCTGCCCGAGGCGATACAAGGCGTGATCCGCCGCGGCGACCACACCGCCCATGGTGAGAAAGCCGTGCGCCATGCCCTCGAAGCATTCGTACAGCACCGGCACCCCGGCGGCGACCAGGCGGTCGGAATAGGCGCGGCCTTCGTCCACCAGAGGGTCGTAGCCTGCCGTGATGATGTGCGCCGGCGGCAGACGCGCGAGATCGGCCGCACGGATGGGCGAAGCGCGCCAGTCGTCGTAATCCGCCGGCGCGAGGTAGTTATCGCGAAACCAGAGCATGTTCTTGCGCGTGAGCAGGTAGCCCTCGCCGAACTTTGCGTGCGAAGCCGAATCCATGCGCTGGTCGGTCGCGGGATACGCCAGCGCCTGGAATACCAGGGCCGGACCGCCCGCATCGCGCAGGGTGATGGCCACCACCGTCGCGAGGTTGCCGCCCGCGCTGTCCCCGCCCACCGCGATGCGCGCCGGATCGATGCCGATTGCGGCGCCCTGCGCCGCCAGCCAGCGCGTCGCGGCGACGCAGTCGTCCACCGCCGCGGGAAACTTGTGCTCCGGCCCCATGCGGTAATCGACCGAAATGACCGCGCAGCGCGCCTTGTTCGCGAGCGTGCGGCAGACGATGTCGTGCGTGTCCAGATCGCCTATGGTCCAGCCGCCGCCATGAAAATACACCAGCAGCGGCAGCGGCGCGTCCGCCTCGGTGATGAGGCCGCGATACAGACGCAGCGGAATCGGCCCCGCCGGGCCGGGCGCGGTGAGCTCGCGCACCGCCGCCAGCTCTGGGACGGGCGGGCTCAGCGCCCCGCGCGTTTCCTTGTACAGCCGGCGCGCCTCGACTGCGCTCACCGTATGGTACGGCGGCAGCCCGGAGGCGGCGGCTCGGTCCAACACTGCCTGCATTTGCGGATCGACGGGCATGATTATCCTTTCATGAAACACCGATTTACGGGGTCCGGATCAGGCCGCGGCCGCGACCCGCCGCTGCAGCGCGAGCCACACGATCGCCGCACCGACTACTGCCAGCACCGGCATGGCAGTATAGTTGAGCATCGCCCAGCCGTTGCGGGTCATCAGCAGGCCGGAGGAAAACGAAGAGGTCGCGGTGGTGGCGAACACGAGGAAGTCGTGCGTGCCCTGGGCCTTGGCCTTCTCCGATACGCGGTAGCACTCGGTAAGCAGGGTGGTGCCGCCGACATAGAGGAAATTCCAACCTATGCCGAGCATGAGCAGCGCCCACCAGAAATTGAGCACCAGCACCCCGGACAGGGCGATGCCCACGCACAAGGACTGCAGCACCACGCCGGCAAACATGATCCTGAGCACGCCGAAGCGCTGGATCAGGGACCCGGTGAAGAACGAGGGTGCGTACATGCCGATCACGTGCCATTGAATCACAAAGGCGGCGGAACTGTAGGGATGGCCGCACAGCCCCATTGCCAGCGGCGTCGCCGTCATCAAGAGGTTCATCACGCCGTATCCCAGCGCCGAGCCGGTCACGGCGACGATGAACGCCGGCTGCGCCGCGATTTTCGCCAGCGGCCGCGCCGGCTCGCGGCGCTCGGCCACGCTCGGCTGGGGTATGCGGATGAATGCGAGCAGCACCATGGTGATCAGGCAGAAGACGATGAGCGAGGCATAGGCGCCGAGAAAGGGCACGGCGAACATGTCCCGTGTGTGCTTGCTCAGCTCCGGCCCGATGATGCCGCCGACCAGGCCGCCGGTGAGCACCAGCGATATCGCCTTGGCCTTGAATTGGTGAGAGGCCGCGTCGGCGGCGGCGAAGCGGTAGTACTGTCCGAAAGCGTTGTAGACCCCCAGCACCAGCACACCCGCGCACACCAGCCAGAAACTGTGCAGCCACAGGGCGAGGCAGCACACCAGGGCGCCAGCCATGCCCATGGCCGCGCCGAACTGGAAACCGGTCTGGCGGCCGAAGCGCCGCATGAAGAACGACGCCGGCAGCGTGGTCAGCGCCGCGCCGACGACGTAGGCGGTGGCGGGCAGCGTGGACAGCATCTTGTTGTCGGCAAGCGAGAATCCGACCAGCGCCGCGAGGGAAATCAGCGTGACGTTGTTGACCAGCAGCATCGCCTGGCAGCCGGCTAGCAGGGCGACGTTCTTTTTCGCGTTTTGCATGACGGGGGGACGCAATGTGCACCCGGATGGTGCCGGGCGGAGCGCAGGGTCGGTTGCGGGACAGGGCGGATTATAGAAGAGCTTGGGCTAAGGCACCATGCAAAAGAAACGCCGCCATAGCGCATTTTACCCACGATACCGATTGACAAATTCCACAGGCTGATTCATTCTGCCGCTGCGTGTTCCGCACGAGAGTAAAGGTAGTCGCCGTCAATCACCTTAGGAGAGGAAACTCATGGCCACAAAGAAGAAGGCAGCAAGCAAGAAAACCGCTAGCAAAAAGACTGCTAGCAAAAAACCGGTAAAAGCAAAAGTAAAGCGCAAGCCGAATGCAGCGTTCATGAAACCGATGACCCCGAGCGCGTCGCTCGGCGCGGTAATCGGCGCAAGCGCGATGCCCCGCACCGAAGTGACCAAGAAGATCTGGGCCTACATCAAGAAGAACAAACTGCAAGACGCCAAGAACCGGCGCATGATCAACGCCGACGACAAGCTGAAGGACGTGTTCGGCGGCAAGAAGCAGGTGTCAATGTTCGAAATGACCAAGCTGGTCAGCAAGCACCTGAAGTAATACCCTGTCTGCCTCGAACGACAAGGGCGGCCTGGGGCCGCCCTTGTCGTTTCTGCCGTACGGAAGTGCCCGCCGATTTGAGCCGGTTCAGCCGGCGAGCAGCTCGGCCGCAAGCTGGCGCACCGCCTCCGCCGCGGCCTGCGGGCGCTCGAACGGGAACAGGTGCCCGCCCTCGATGCGCTTGACACGAAAAGTCCGGCGCGTGTGCGCGAGCCCCACCTGGCGCAGCACGTCCGAGTGGCGCCCGCCGATGAAGCCGGCGGGCACCTTCAGGCGTTTGCAGTAGTGGATCAGGTCGTGCGGCATGCTGCGGTAAATCTGGTACTCGATTTCCGGGTCGAACAAAAGCCGCACGCGCCCCCCCTCGCGCACGGTGCCGAGCGCGGCGTAATCCTGCAGGCAGTCGGGGTCGAAATGGCGGAAGATCTTGCGCCGGTGGAAATGCGCGACCATGTCTTCCGTCGTGGGCCAGTCGCGCCGCCGCTCGCGCGTGCTGTGCGCCGGGGTGACGCGATCGGCGAGGCCCAGGCGCTTGAGCATGGCGAAGGCCGTTCCCTGAAAATAGCCGATGATGGGCGCATCGAGCAGGACGATGCACTTGAACAGCTCCGGGCGCTGCACCGCCGCCATGAACGTAAGATAACCGCCGAGCGAATGCCCCACGCCCACCACCGGCGAACGATAGTGGCTGGAGAGATAGTCGATCAGCTGCGCCAACAGGTGCGGCCAGCCGTCGGTGACCGGGTACGCCCGATCGTGGCCGATGCAGTTGATGCTGCCGACGCGAAAATCGGGTTCCAGACAGCTGAAGAATTTGCGGTAGCTGGCGGCCGGAAAGCCGTTGGCATGCGAAAAATGCAGGATATCGCGGCTCATCCGGGACGCCCTTCAGACTGCATCCACGCGCGCGCTCACCAGTAGTTTTCCACGCTGATCTGTCCGGGGTCGCGCCGGCGGTGCTTCTTCAGCCCGCGCCGCTGCAGCGCATGCACGGTGTCTTCGACCATCGCCGGGTTGCCGCAGACCATCAGCCGCGACGACTGCGCTTCCAGCTTGATTCCCGCCCTGACTTCCAGCCGTCCGTCCTCGATCGCCTGGGGAATACGCCCGGTCAGTGCGAATTCCTTGTGCTCGCGGCTGACCACGGGCACGAACACGAATTTCCCGGCGTGCCGCGCCAGCAGCGCGCCTATCTGCTCCTGGTAGTTCAGCTCCTCGGCGCGACGCACCGCATGCACCAGCACCACGCGGCGAAAGCGCTGCCACGGCGCCTCGCTGCCGAGAATGGACAGAAAGGGCCCCAGCGCGGTGCCGGTGGCGAGCAGCCACAGGTCCTCGCCTGGCGGCACCTCTTTCAGCGTGAGGAATCCCGCCGCCTGCGGCGCCAGATAGATCGAGTCGCCGGCAACGAGCTTGCACAGGCGCGGCGTCAGCGGATGGTCGTGCAGCACGACGTAATAGAACTCGTGCGGACGCGCCGCCGGCGCGTTGACGAAGGAATAAGGCCGCCCCACCATCTCGCCATCGACCGCCAGCGCCAGCTTGGTGAACTGGCCGGCCTCGAACGGCGCGAGTTCGGCATCGACCTGCAGCGAATACAGCAGCCCGGTCCAGTGCCTCTGCGCGACGACCGTCCCTTCGACCCATTTGCTCATTGGATCAGGTAAGGCTCGGTGTAGAGCGACTCGAGTTCGCCGCCGAGCATGATGATGCTGCCGCTGCGGCGGTTGTTGCCGGTGTCGCTGAATTCGAATCCATAAGTGCGGCGCAGCGCCATGCGGCCGTCTTCGTCGCGGGCGAAGCCGAGCCTGACGCATTCGACCGTTTCGTCGAGGAACATCAGATCGTAGCGCTCGCAGGCACGCTTGCCCGCCGTCAGCGCGCGCTCACGCGCGCGCATGCTGTCGAACCAGAGCCAGACGAGCGCGGCCAAGAGGAGCAAGGTGATGGATTCCGCCATGAACCCATTTTACATGGTGGCGGCGGCAACGATGTTCAAGTCCGCAGTCCGCACCCGCGAGGCTCTCCCCGTTGCGATGGGTGAGGAAGGGCTGCCGTCCTGCCGCCAGCCGAGCCGGGGCAGACTGAATGCGCGCTCTACGGAAATACCGAACGAGCGGCTTCGACGCCTGGCTGTCGCCCGACCGCGAAATTTTGCGCTATGTGCGGTATCCAACAGACAGGGAGTCGTCGCAGGAGAAACATTGCTGCGGGCGCTCATCTTTCCTCCCTTTTTGTGGCGCCTGAAGTACCGGCCTCGGTAAGGCAATCCCTTTTCCGGGCCATTCATGGGCGCCCTCCTACTCTCCTGTCGGGGGCGCCTGAAGTACCGGCTCGGTAGCGGCGACTCCGCTGCCGAGCCGCTTTTTGATGAACAGCTTGGTTTCGCCGCCGCGAGCTTTGCGGTCGCACCGGTCGAGGCCGGCTCGATGAGGCAAGACGCCTGACGCACGGAGGCAATCATGGGGCAATTTCACAACACGTACGTGAATCGCAGTCAACGAGCCAGGTCAGACAATCCTCAGGCAAAGCATATTTGGCGATTCTACTCAGACCCGGTCCATCGTTGGAGATGGCAACGGCTCGCCTTTGACGGGAGCGTGGTTGAATATTCGAAGTCTGCTTATGCGCAGTATGAGACTTGTTTGGCCAATGCACGTGAACAAGGCTATGTGTATTCGCCCTCGTTGACGACTAAGACGGAAAAAATGGCCCCGCAAGTAAGGCGTTCATACATACGGCTTACGACGAATCGCCAGAAGCTCGTTTCCAGAATGGTGGTCGAGGACGTGGAACAGCGGGAAGACACACCGCAAGATGACGCTCCGGCGGAGCATCCAGACGAGTTCTTCTCTCTTGAGTCACGCAGCGGCTCGACTGCGGCGGGATGATAAGCGGTGCGGTTGAAACCGAATGTGGTCGCGGTGCGGATTCGAACTTGGCATTCGGCGAACAGCGGCTCCTGTCCGATGGGGGGAGTAGCCGACATCCACAACAGGCACTAGGGTCTGTTGACATTCAGCACATGAGCGCGGTGAATGTCAACAGACCCTAGCCAATGAAGATATTTTTTCTCACAACGGCATGAACGCCCCAATTGCCA
>DATKUQ010000126.1:0-7649 GCA_035530495.1 Burkholderiales bacterium | reverse complement strand
CCCCCCGGTCCGCAAGCTTGGCAGCTGCAGACCGCGGCGCCGTGTCGGCAAGCATTATGGCTCCATTTTAACCTTAGCCATCGCCATTGGCATATGAACGATCTCACGCTAACGCAAATGCACGCCGGCCCGCTTCCTCTTGCGTCAATCGAGCGGCGCGCCCGTCGGCGCTATCAAGCCGGCGCCCTGGTTACGGGCATTGTTGATTGCGGCACCGACCGGAAACGCCTCCATTTGCGCGGCCGGATAGCTTGCGATCATCGGCTGAATCTGCGCCGGGTCCTGCAGGGCGTGATCGAGCCAGCGCGCATACTGCGCGCGCGGGACGATCGCGGGCATGCGCTCGTGAATGCGCGCCATTAATGCGTTCGGTTCGGTGGTGATGATGGTGAAGGAGCTTAGTTCCCCCGCTGGCCCGGCCCAGCTCTCCCATAGCCCCGCGAACGAGAACAACTCACCGTTCCGGAGCCGGATCAGATACGGCTGCTTGCGGCCGTCGGCAACGCGCCACTCGTAGAAACCCGTCGCCGGCACCAGGCAGCGGCGCTGTCGCAAGGCCGCGCGGAAAGCAGGCTTCGACGCGACGCTTTCGCCGCGCGCATTGATGGTCTTGTAAGCGATGGCCTTGTCCTTGGCCCAATGCGGTATCAGACCCCAATGAAACCAGCGCGCCACCCTGCGCCCGCCTTCCTCGAGTATCACCAGCTGATCGGTCGCCGGCGCCACGTTATAGCGCGCCAGCGGCACCGCGTTCAAGTCCACCTCGACCCGGAACGCGTCGTACAGCGCCTGCGCATCGGTGATGATGTTGTATCTGCCGCACATGGCGCGATTATGCGATGTTGCGAAAGGCCCGCCCCCGGGCCGATGGCAGTTCAAGGGTATACCGATCGCGGCGAGGGCGCCGCTCCCACAACACCATTCCGACAAGCTCGGTCAACTACTGCCCGCTCGCGCTAAAGTTTCACGCACACATTGCGCAACTCGGTGTAGAACTCGAGCGAATGCACGCCGCCCTCGCGGCCGATGCCCGACTGCTTGGAACCGCCGAAGGGGGTGCGCAGATCGCGCAGAAACCAGCAATTGACCCAGCAGATGCCGACTTCGATTTTCGCGGCGACGCGGTGCGCACGTGCGAGATTGGTGGTCCAGACAGTTGTGGCAAGGCCGTACTGCGTGTCGTTGGCGAGACGCACCGCCTCCTCCTCGGTATCGAACGCCCGCACATGGCAGCAGGGCCCGAAAATTTCCTCGCGCACTACGGCCGAGTCTTCCGGCAGCCCGGTCCAAATGGTCGGCTCGACCCAGCAACCCTGGGCCAGTTCGCCTTCCATCTTGGGCACGCCGCCGCCGGTGACCACGGAGGCACCTTCTTTGCGCGCGCGCTCGTAGTAGGACAGGACCTTGTCGCGATGCTCCCGGCTGATCAACGGCCCCATGCCCGTGCCAGCATCCTCCGGGCGACCGGGCTTCAGGCTCTCTGCCTTCGCTTTCAAGGCGGCGACGAATTTGTCGAATATCGGCCGCTCGACGTAGACGCGCTCGGTGCCCAGGCACACCTGCCCGCAATTGGCGAACACCGCCCGGCCCATGCCCTCCACCGCCGCATCGAAATCGCAATCGGCAAAGACCACGCCGGCATTCTTGCCGCCGAGTTCGAACGACACGGGGCGCACGCGATCGGCAACCGCTTTCATGATCGCCGCGCCGGTGCGCGTCTCGCCGGTGAAGGTGACTGCGTCTATGCCCGGATGGCGCGTGAGGAACTCGCCGGCAGAACCGGGACCGAAACCGTGGATCACGTTGTAGACGCCCTTGGGCACCCCGACCGCATTCATCACCTCGCCGAGCAGGGTCGCCGTGGAGGGCGTTTCTTCCGAGGGCTTCACCACCACGGCGTTGCCGCAGGCGAGCGCCGGCCCCACTTTCCAGGTCATCAGCAGCAGCGGCAGGTTCCACGGCGCAATCACCGCGATCACACCGCGCGGCACGCGCAGCGCATAGTTGATCGCGCCTTTCTTGTCCGGCGTCGCCATCTGGAAGAATTCGCCCGGCACGTTTTTCACCACGTCGGCGAAAATCTTGAAATTGGCCGCACCGCGCGGAATGTCTATATGCCGTGCCAAGCTCGCCGGCTTGCCGGTATCGGCGACCTCGGCGTCGAGGAACTGGTCGAAACGCCGGTTGATTTCGTTTGCCACGGCATAGAGCAGTTCGGTGCGCTCGGCCATCTCGAGCGCACCCCAGGGCCCGGCGAGCGCGGCGCGCGCGGCGTTCACTGCGGCGTCGACCTCGGCCTCGCCGGCTTCGGATACGAGTCCCAGCAGGCGCGCATCCACGGGCGAGCGATTGGCGAAGGTCTTGCCCGACGCCGCCGCGACGAACTCACCGCCGATGAAATTGAATATGCTCGCCGGCTGCGCCGGCGCTGCCGCATTCCTGTTCATGTACCATTCCCTTTGTCGATAAACCGCAGGACGCCATCATAACCCGGAGCAAGCGCGCGGGGCCGGAGCGGCGGCACATGCGCAATGCGCGCGCCGATGCTAGCATTCGATCCGCTCGACACTTGTGCCAAACGCATCGGACGAGAGGAAGAAAGCCATGTCAGGTGTTGCCATCGTTACCGGATCGGGCCGCGGCATAGGCGCGGCGACGGCCAAGCTCGCGGCCAGGCGCGGCTACGCCGTATGCGTGAATTACCTGAAGAACGAGGCGCGCGCCGATGCGGTCGTGGCCGAAATCCGCGCGGGCGGCGGCAGGGCCATCATGGTGCAGGCGGACACCGCGATCGAGGAGGAAGTGCTCAGGCTGTTCGAACGGGTCGACCTCGAACTCGGCCCGGTCACCGCGCTGGTCAACAACGCCGGCATCACCGGGCGCGCCGGGCGCCTCGACAGCTTCGATGCCGCAGCGATCCGGCGCGTGCTCGAGGTGAACGTCACCGGTGCCATCTACTGTTCGCAGCAGGCGGTGAAACGCATGTCGACCCGCAACGGCGGCGCGGGCGGCGCCATCGTCAACGTGTCCTCGCTCGCGGCCAAGCTGGGCGGCGCCAATCAGTGGATTCCGTATGCCGCCGCCAAGGGCGCCGTCAACAGCTTCACCATCGGCCTCGCGAAAGAGGTCGCAGCCGAAGGCATACGCGTCAATGCCATCAGCCCCGGACTGATAGCTACCGAGATACACGCCGAGGCGGGCCTGGCGGACCGGCTACAGACCGTCGTTCCCATGGTGCCGATGGGGCGCCTGGGCACGGCGGAGGAATGCGCCGAGGCGATCCTGTGGCTGCTGTCAGGCGAAGCCGCCTATATGATAGGAGGCATCCTGACGCTCTCGGGCGGCCGCTGAGTCAAGCTCGCCGCCGATGCGCTTACTGAATATGACCGGTCTTGATCGGCCGTAGATCCGCGTCCGATCCCCAGCCACTGGAGCACTCAAGGTGAAGCCAGCTGCCGCCCCCCCGCTCGCTCCAGAGCGCCGGACACCCTGGTGGAAAATCCTCTGCAATTATTCCCTGTTCGAGGCCGGCGACTCGGCGTGGTCGCTGATCATCGTCTCCACCTATTTCGGCACTTTCCTGCAGGTGGTGCTCAAGGAACCCGGAGCCAACCTGGGTTGGGCGGTAACCGCAGGCGCCCTGGTCATTGCCGTAATCTCGCCGATCCTCGGGGCTGCCGCCGACAACAGCGGGCGGCGCCAGCCCTATCTGCGATTCTTTGTCTTCGGAGTCGTTCTTTTCACGGCAGGGCTGGCCTGGGCCGGCACGGTACCGGTAGCCATGGCGCTGTTCATCCTGGCATACATCTCCGCCAATGGGGCTTTCACCTTGTTTTCCGCGATGACCCCGGCGGTGAGCGACCAGCGCAACGTCGCCGGCGTGATCAGCATGACCGTGGGCGTGGGTTACGCCGGCGCCCTGATATGCCTCCTTACTCTCGGCAGGCTGGTTCCCACCGACGAACTCGCCGGGCGGGTGTTCCTGCCCATGAGCCTGATCTATCTGGCCTTTGCGTTTCCGGCCATGTACCTCGCGCCGGATTTTGCCGCTACCAAGGCATCGCGGGTCGATGTGCGAGCCGCTTACAGGCGGCTCAGGCAGACTTTCCGCGAGGCGCAGCGCTACAAGCACCTGTTCCGCTTCCTCATCGGGGACTTCCTTTACGAGAACGCAGTTGCCTCCGTCATCACCTTGATGGGCCTGTATTCGCGCAATGTGATGGGTTTCAAATCGAGTGAACTCACTTTGCTTTTCGGGCCGTCAATCGTCGTAGCCATGATTTCGGCCTGGGCAATTTTCGGCCCCCTGATCCGGCTCATCGGCCCCAAGAAAGCAGTGCTTGTGGACCTCGTGATCTGGCTCATTCTTTTTGCCCTGGTGTTGACGATTAGACCCGGAGTGACACTCGATATTGGCGGATTCCACCTGGGTACGAAGCTGTTGTTTGGGGTAGCGGTGGCACCGCTGGCCGGCATGGGCCTCGCCGGCGTCTGGACTTCCAGCCGGGTCCTACTCACGGCCCTCACCCCGTCGAGCAAATCCGCTGAGTTCTGGGGCTTGTACAACCTGTCCGGCCGCACTGCTAGCGTTCTGGGCGACGCCACTTGGTCGGGCATACTCACGGTGTTCGGCGAGCGGACGTTTGGCTATGATATGGCTGTGGCGGCCTTGGCGCTGTACGTGCTCCTCGGTGCTGTTCTGATCTCGATCTTGCCGGATGTGCGCCCTTCGAGCTCGAACTTCGTTCGACCGTCGCCATGAGCAGTGCTGCGCAGTTCGGTCTATCCGGCACCATGCAATCCCGGCCACCCTGCCACATTGAACTAAAGGCGCGAGCCCTGCGTCAAATCGGGTGCGTCGCATACGTCGACGCATTTTTCGGTCATATTGTTCCAGCGAACATAGCCGTTGCACGGCCGCTTCATCGCCTGGGCCGCAGCGATGGACTTGTCGAGCGAGGTGAGTGATGCCGTCTGACCGATTTTCCGACTCCGGTTTCGCCAGCCGTCGAGGTTTCTTGCAGGCCGGCGCAGTGATGGCAGTCGATTTTCTTCCGTTTACGCGCTGGTTCGAGCAGTGGCGGGCGCTGGGCAAGGCACCGCAACCAGCGAAGGTAACGCCGTTCATAACGTCGAACAAGGACTTCTACCTGGTCGCGGTCGATCCGTCGTTTCGTCCGCGATTCGACGCCCGCAGCGTTCAGACGAGCTGGACGCTGGAGCTCGGTGGTGTCGGGGCGCGCTCGCGCAGCTATCGGTACGACGAGTTGCTTCAACGCGCCACGCGCAAGGTGCGCCATACGTTCGAATGCATCGGCAACGGCGTGGGCGGACAACTCATCGGGAACGCCGAGTGGCACGTGATTCCGCTCAAGGAGTTGCTGGCCGAGGCGCAAGGTGGGACGAGTGCGGCGAAGTCGGTGATGTTTACCGGCCTGGACGATTTCTACTCCAGCGTTTCCGCCGCGCGCGCGCTGGACGATTACGCCTTCCTTGCGCTGCGCATGAATGGGGATCCCCTGCCCGCCGGGCACGGCTTCCCGGCACGGGTCATCCTGCCGGACCTCTATGGCATGAAGCAGCCGCGCTGGCTGCGCCGGATCGCGCTGCAGGCAGAGGCACAGACCACTTCCTACTGGGAAAAACGCGGTTGGGCAGGTGAAGTTCCGGTCAAGACCATGTCGCGCCTGGATCCGCGCGGGGAAGTCAAAGCCGAGGAGCGAGTAGCGCTATCGGGGATCGCATATGCGGGAAAGCGCGGCATCGCGAAAGTCGAAATCTCGCTCGACGGCGGCGCGACATGGGTCGAGTGCAAGCTGCTCAGCCCGCAAACGCCAAACGTCTGGAGCCTGTGGCGCTACGAGTGGAACAAGCCTAGCCCGGCACGCTACACGCTCGAGGTGCGCGCGACCGACGGCCAGGGAGAACTGCAGACGGCGCAGCGCCAGGATGCGTTTCCGGATGGTGCGAGCGGTTACGATCGCAAGTCGGTGCAGGTCGACGCCTGAGGAACTGCGCAGATAGGGGCGGCCAAGGACAGAGTTGAGCTAGCGAAACACGGCCGTTCAATCCAGCCCAAGCATACGGCCGATTTCCCTTAGAAAAATGCCTACCCGAATGCCGTCCGCGCGAAGTCCGGCAGCCGATTGATCAAAGGAAGCGTGCACCGATTTCATCCTGTCCTCGATCATCGGAAGATGCGCATCGGAGCTGGCAAGAATAGCCTTCAGGTCTTCCACCTCCGCGCGCAGCTGCGCGTATTTCGCGCTGTCCTGAGGCAAGTCGGCGAGATTCTCCGATATCTCCTCCACCAGACTCTTCGCGCGCTCAATATCCAACTTGCTCTCGCTCATGCTTTCCGTTCCCTGGAGCGAAGACCCTTAGTCTTTGGCTTGGCTTTAGGCTTAGATATTGGCTTAGGTTTAGGCCTAGCTTTTTTGGCCTTAACCCTAGCCGCACCTCGTTCGAGCTTGCGCACCCGATCCGCGGCAGCAGGGTTCTTCTTGCCAGCCGGGGTAATGGGAGCAGGCTCGCCCACTGCCTCCTCAAGGATCTCGGCAGCAATCTGATTTATGTCTTGGGTCTTGCTTGAACGTTTATTAGGCATGAAGGAATTCTAGTCCAAAGCCGCACAAAACGCATTAGATTGATGCCGACCGCCACACCGATGCCAAGAGAACGCTACGGCCGGCGCGCGTGCTTGAGTTTGCCGCCGGGCTTTGCCGGGACAGCCGCGCGGCGCAGCGGCGCAGCGCGCCCGGTTGCTTTCCGCTCGCCGGCACGCTGCAGACTTGCGCCGGCTCCCGCAGGCTGGAACGAGGGGATCAGGTGTTTCTTGCCGTTGCCTACCAGGTCGGCGCGGCCCATGCGCGCCAGCGCCTCGCGCAGCAGCGGCCAATTCGCCGGGTCGTGATAGCGCAGGAAGGCCTTGTGCAGGCGGCGCTGGCGGCCGCCACGCGCCACACTGACCTCTTCCGACGTGGCCGAAACCTTGTGCAGCGGGTTCTTGCCGGTGTGGTACATGGTCGTCGCCAGCGCCAGCGGCGTCGGCAGGAAGGTCTGCACCTGGTCGAGGCGGAAGCCGTTGCGCTTGAGCCACTGCGCCAGCGCGAGCATGTCTTCATCGCTGGTGCCGGGATGCGCGGCGATGAAATAGGGGATCAGGTATTGCTCCTTGCCCGCTTCGCGCGAAAACTTGTCGAACATCGCCTTGAACTTGTCGTAGCTGCCGACACCGGGTTTCATCATTTTCGACAGCGGCCCTTCCGCGATGTGTTCCGGCGCGATCTTCAGGTAGCCGCCGATGTGATGGGTCGCGAGCTCCTTCACGTATTCGGGCGAGCGCACGGCGAGGTCGTATCTGAGCCCCGAGGCGATCAGGACTTTCTTGATGCCGGGCAGCGCGCGCGCCTTGCGGTAAAGACTGATCAGCGGCGCGTGGTCGGTGTTCAGGTTTTCGCAGATGCCGGGATAGACGCAGGACAGGCGCCGGCAGGAGGACTCGATCTTCGGATCCTTGCACGCCATGCGGTACATATTCGCCGTGGGCCCGCCGACGTCGGAAATCACGCCGGTGAAACCGGGCGTCTTGTCGCGGATCTCCTCGATCTCGTGCAGGATAGACGCCTCCGAACGGCTCTGGATGATGC
>DATKUQ010000125.1:0-3168 GCA_035530495.1 Burkholderiales bacterium | reverse complement strand
GGAAGAACACCAGGCGGGTAATGCCATCGAGGCGCTGAAGGCCAAGCTGGCAATCCGTGCACAGGTTAAACGCGATGGCAAGTGGATATCCCCGGCTGCGCGCGAGTTGGTGCCGGGCGACGTGATCCACCTGCGCCTGGGTGATATCGTGCCGGCAGACGCGCGCCTGCTGGAGGGTGACCCGGTCGAAGTGGACCAGTCTGCACTGACCGGGGAATCACTGCCTGTCATGCACAAATCCGGCGAGGCGGTGTATTCGGGGTCGATTATTCGCCAGGGCGAGATAGACGCGATGGTGTACGCCACGGGATCAAACACTTACTTCGGCAAGACTGCGCAACTGGTACAGGGAGCGCAGACCGCCAGCCACTTTCAGCGCGCGGTGCTGAAGATCGGCAATTATTTGATTATTCTTGCGGTGACGCTGGTGGCAGTGATTATTACCGTCGCGCTGTTCCGCGGCGATCCGATACTCACCACCTTGCAGTTTGCATTGGTGCTGACCGTGGCTGCGATTCCGGTGGCGATGCCCACCGTGCTGTCGGTGACCATGGCCGTCGGCGCGCGACTGCTGGCCAAAATGGAAGCGATCGTGACCCGACTGGCGGCTATCGAGGAATTGGCGGGGGTGGACATCCTGTGTTCGGACAAGACCGGCACGCTGACCCAGAACAAGCTGACGCTGGGCGATCCGTTCAGCGTGAACGGCATCTCCGCCGACCAGGTCATCCTCAACGGCGCGCTGGCATCGCGTGCCGACAACAAGGACACTATCGACCTGGCGGTGCTGGGCAGTCTGAAAAACGATCAGGCCCTGAATGGTTACCAGGTCGTGCATTTCATGTCGTTCGACCCGGTGCACAAACGCACCGAGGCCACCGTCAAGGGCCCTGACGGGAACCAGTTCAGGGTGACCAAGGGCGCGCCGCAGGTGATCCTGGAATTGGCTGACAATGCGGATGATGTGGTCTCCGCTGTTGATAAAGCCATCAACGAATTTGCGGCGCGCGGTTTCCGTTCATTGGGCGTGGCGCGGGCCGATGGGGACGGACCATGGCAGTTTGTCGGTGTGCTGCCCTTGTTCGATCCGCCGCGCGAGCAGGCCGGCGCGACCATCGCAACCGCGCGCCAGATGGGTGTAAGCGTCAAGATGGTCACCGGTGATGCGATTGCGATCGCGCGCGAAACCGCCAGCAAACTCGGGTTGGGTACCAACATCCTCGATGCCAGCGGCTTCGGCGACACCAAGCATCACGAGACGACGCAACTGGCGGAGTCCATCGAAAGAGCGGACGGTTTCGCCCAGGTGTTTCCGGAACACAAGTTCCACATCATCGATGTCCTGCAACAACGCGGGCACATCGTCGGCATGACCGGCGACGGGGTGAACGACGCGCCCGCGCTGAAGAAGGCCGACTGCGGTATCGCCGTTTCCGGCGCGACCGACGCGGCACGCGCCGCGGCGGACATCGTGCTGATGACGCCCGGCCTGTCGGTGATTGTCGACGCGATCAAGGAGAGCCGGAAGATCTTCCAGCGCATGAACAGCTATGCGATCTACCGCATCGCCGAGACATTGCGCGTGCTGTTGTTCATGACGCTGGCGATCCTGGTGTTCAATTTCTATCCATTGACCGCGGTGATGATCGTGATGCTGGCCCTGCTCAACGACGGGGCGATCCTGTCCATCGCGTATGACAATGTTCATTACAACGACAAGCCGGAGTCCTGGAACATGCGCATGGTGCTGGGGGTTGCCACGGTGCTGGGCGTGATCGGACCCGTGGCGGCGTTTGGCCTGTTTTACCTCGGCGATCGCATCTACCACCTGGACCGGCCGCACCTCCAGACACTGATGTACCTGATGCTGTCGGTGGCGGGTCATCTGACGATCTTCCTGACGCGCACGCGCGGCCCGTTCTGGACGATTCGTCCCGCGCGTATTTTGTGGGTGGCCGTGCTCGGCACGCAAATCGTGGCGACGCTGATCGCGGTTTACGGGCTGTTCATGACGCCGCTCGGCTGGGGTTGGGCGCTGTTTGTGTGGGGCTATGCGCTGCTGTGGTTCCTCGTCAGCGACCGCGTGAAACTGTTTGCGTACCGGGTTTTCGATCCGACCGACGTGCCGTTGCTGGAACGGAAAAAGGACGATGCGACGGCGCGGATCGCCAGGCGCGCCTATGAACTTTATGAACGGCGGGGCCGCCGCGATGGCCAGGCAGACCGCGACTGGCTGCAGGCAGAACGCGAGATTCGGAAAGATAAATCCGGAACATAAACGGACGCGGGTAACATGACTCGAGGAACGAATAGCAAAAATTGCTCACAGGGATCAATCCGCCATTGGCCGCGGCGCAACGCGTGCCGGATGGTTGCATGTCATTGAAACGGGTGCTGGAAGTGGGGGCAACGCAAGATGAATAAGCAGGCGTTGATGGGTATCGCGAAGTCGCCGGCGTTATCGTTTGCCCGCCGCGGCGAATACCGTGCCGCGCTGGAAGTTGGCGGCGCATCATGAAGACAGACAAACCCGACTCCCTGCACCTGTACCTGATTCGGCACGGTGAAACCGAGTGGTCGCTGTCGGGCCGGCATACCGGCCGCACCGACATTCCGTTGACCCGGAACGGCGAGGGCGAGGCGCGTGAACTTGGCAAGCGCCTGCTGGACATCCCGTTTGCCCATGTGCTGACCAGCCCGCTCAGGCGCGCACTGCAAACCTGCGAGCTGGCCGGCCTGGATCAGGTCACGGAAATGGAACCCGACCTGGCCGAATGGGACTATGGCGATTACGAAGGGCAGCGTTCCGCGGATATCCGCATGCGGCGGCCGGACTGGAATGTTTATCGGGACGGCTGCCCTGGCGGTGAAATCCCCGAACAGGTTTCCGCTCGCGCCGATCGGCTCCTCGCCCGACTGCGCAGGCTGGAAGGGAATGTCGCGCTGTTCACGCACGGCCAGATCGGCAGTGCCCTGGCCGCACGCTGGATCGGATTGGCGCTGGGCGAGGCGCAGCACCTTTCGCTCGGCACGGCATCGCTCAGCATTCTTGCCTTCGACCCACACCATCCCGGCATCCCGGTTATCTCATTATGGAATGAGGTTCCCCGGAAAATTGCCGGATTTTCGGGGGCAACCGCCTTTCCGGCAGGATCCTGATGAAACGGC
>DATKUQ010000124.1:0-7110 GCA_035530495.1 Burkholderiales bacterium | reverse complement strand
GCCGTCGCGTAACAGCCAGACCAAGGCGCGGCGCGACATCCAGCATCATTACGACATAGGCAACGATTTCTACAGGCTTTGGCTCGACCGGGACATGGTCTACACCTGCGCCTATTTTCCCGACCCGGCGATGGGCCTGGAAGAGGCGCAGGTGGCGAAGCTCGACTACGTGTGCCGCAAGCTGCGCCTCGCACCCGGCGAAACGGTGCTCGAGACCGGCTGCGGCTGGGGCGCCCTGGCGCTGCACATGGCCAGGCACTACGGCGTAACGGTGAAGGCCTACAACATATCCAAAGAGCAGATCGCTTACGCGCGCGAGCGCGCGGGTGCCGAAGGCCTGGACGCGAAGGTGCAGTTCATCGAGGACGACTACCGCAACGTTGACGGCGAATTCGACGCTTTCGTGTCGGTCGGTATGCTCGAGCACGTCGGGGTGGATCATTATCATGCCCTCGGGGCGATCATAGACCGCTGTCTCAAGGAAGGCGGCCGCGGACTTATCCATTCCATCGGACGCAACCGCCCCAGCCCGATGACCCCATGGATCGAGCGCAATATCTTCCCGGGGGCCTGTCCGCCGAGCCTGTCGCAAATGATGCAGATCTTCGAGCCTTTCAATTTTTCCGTGCTGGATGTGGAAAACCTGCGGCTGCATTACGCCAAGACGCTGGAGCACTGGCTGGCGCGCTACGAGGACAATGCCGGGCGCGTCGCGGAAATGTTCGACGCCTCGTTCGTGCGCGCCTGGCGCCTGTATCTTGCCGGGTCGGTTGCCGCGTTCAGGTCGGGCGATATGCAGTTATTCCAGGTAATCTTCAACCGTTCCGGGCAGAACGGGATTGCGTGGACCAGGCAATACCTGTACGCGACCTGAAACGAGCCGATGGAAACCTGTGATGTGCTAATCGTCGGGGGCGGCCCGGCGGGTTCATCCTGCGCCTGGAAGCTGCGTCAGCGCGGCATGTCGGTGACGGTGATGGACAAGGCGCAGTTTCCGCGCGACAAGGTCTGCGCCGGCTGGATTACCCCCGCGGTGGTGCAGGCGCTGCGGCTCGACACCGGGGACTATGCCAAGGGACGAGTGCTGCAGCCGATCACGGCCATACGCAGCGGACTGATCCACGGCCGCGAGCTGGAGAGCCGCTACCCCGCCACGATCAGCTTCGGCATACGCCGCTGCGAGTTCGATCACTACCTGCTGCAGCGCTCGGGCGCCCGCCTGCGGCTGGGCGAGACTTTGAAGTCCCTGGACAAGCGCGGCAGTCTGTGGATAGCCAACGATGCGATTGCGGCCCCGCTGCTGATCGGCGCAGGAGGGCACTTCTGCCCCGTGGCCCGTCACCTCGGCGCGAAGCTGGGCGCAGCCGAGGATGCGGTCACGGCGAAGGAAATCGAATTCGAGATGGATGCGGAACAAGACGCCGGCTGCCGGGTGCGCGCGGATACGCCGGAAATTTATTTCTGCCGCGATCTCAAGGGATACGGCTGGTGCTTCCGCAAAGGCAATTATCTCAATATCGGGCTCGGACGCGAGGGCCATCAGGGTCTTGCGGAACACCTTGAGGATTTTTGCGATTTTCTAAAGCAGCGCGGCAAAATCCCCGGCAACATCCCGGACAAGTTCCATGGGCATGCCTACCTACTGCGCGGACATTCGGGGCGCAAGCTGTTCGATGAGGGCGTCCTGCTCGTCGGCGACGCCGCCGGCTTGGCTTACGCGCAAAGCGGAGAAGGGATACGGCCGGCGGTCGAGTCGGGTCTGATCGCGGCCGCGGTCGTGGCCGATGCGGGCGAAGATTACCGCTATCAGCGGCTGCAGGCTTATGCCGAGCGGCTGAGCGCGCGTTTCGGATCCGAGGCGGCCCCGGCCGCAGACATGGTTCCCGGGTTTGTGCGCAAGGTGCTCGCCAGGGGGCTATTGGGCAGCCGTTGGGCTACCCGCCACGTGGTCCTGGACCGCTGGTTCCTGCACGCGCGGCAGCCAGCGCTATAACAGGTACGCGTAAGTACGCGTACTCGTCCCCGCGGGCGCGCTGCGCAAAAGCAATGGCTCTTCAGCTTCTAGCCGTCATTGCGCGGGAGGGGCCAGTTCATTCAGCGCCAGCTCGAGCATTTCCCGCGCCTTCCCCCAGTTCGGATGAATTCTGTCAGACGGTACGTGTTTGTGCGCCATGAACGAGACGTTGGCCTCGATCGCCTGCAGCAAGGCGACCTGCGCCAGTTGCGCCGCGTAAAGCTGCTGGAATTGTTTGTCGGTCATGTGTCCCCCGGATAGTGTTGAACTGCGGCGCCTGCATATCTGCAATATAGACAACCGTTCCGGTTTGGACGAGCGCAAAAGTTGCGCCGTTTAGATCAGCCTGAGCGCTTCTTTCTGCTTAGCGACGAGTTGCGCGATGCCGCTTTGCGCAAGCGCCAGCAGCGCATCCATCTCCTGGCGCGAAAACGGCGCACCCTCGGCGGTCCCCTGGACCTCGACAAAACCGCCTGCGCCCGTCATTACGACATTCATGTCGGTATCGCAGGCGGAGTCCTCGGCGTAATCGAGATCGAGCACCGCCGCGCCCTGGTACACCCCGACCGAAACCGCGGCGACGAAATCGCGCAGGGGCGTGCTCACGATCAGGCCGCGCTGCAGCAGCAGCGTGACCGCGTCGTGCACGGCCACGTACGCGCCGGTGATGCCGGCGGTGCGCGTGCCGCCGTCGGCCTGGATCACGTCGCAGTCGATCTGGATGGTGCGCTCTCCCAGCAGCGACAGATCGGCCACCGCGCGCAGGCTGCGGCCGATCAGGCGCTGGATCTCCTGCGTGCGGCCCGACTGCTTGCCGCGCGCCGCCTCGCGCGCGGTGCGCGTATTGGTCGCGCGCGGCAGCATACCGTACTCGGCGGTGAGCCAGCCGCGACCCTGGCCGCGGAGAAATCCCGGCACTTTCTCTTCCACGCTGGCGGTGCACAGCACCTTGGTGTCGCCGAACTCCACCAGCACCGAACCCTCGGCGTGTTTGGTATACCCGCGGGTAATGCGAACCTTGCGCAGTTCGTCGGCTTGCCGGGCTGAGGGACGTGTCACCGCAAGACTCCTTTTAAACGCGAACCCAGTTTGGGGGATATAGAAGGGGGCATAGCCCCCTTCTTCGTACTTGCTCCACGGGTAATGCGAACCTTGCGCAGTTCGTCGGCTTGCCGGGCTGAGGGACGTGTCACTGCAAGACTCCTTTTACATGCGAACCCAGTTTGGGGGATTTAGAAGGGGGCATAGCCCCCTTCTTCGTACTTGTTCCGCGGGTAATGCGAACCTTGCGCAGCTGATCGAATTTCCGGTTGCTAGCTCTTGTCATTTGCCTGCCCATTTATTGCGTTTTGGATTCTGGCGATGGCGTGTTCGATTTCGTCATCGGAGAGATACTCATCGCGTGTTTCGGCCGAGCCTGCTTGCCGCTGCAGCGCGGTGACGGAATCCATCGGCCTTGCACCGGCCGGGACCTGTTCCGGCCGCGCCGCCGCGGGATGTTCCTGCCAGGTCACCGCGACCGCCGACAGGTTGTCGCATTGGCGACCGGCGCGGCGCTCCGCATCGTCGAGCAGCCCGGGAACAGCCTGCATGATGCCCAATTTCAGCACCGCGCTGCTGATGATGTTTCCTGACAGCGGACCCCACAGCCCATCGGAGCACAGCATCAGTGTGTCACCGGCGTGCAGCGGCGCGGCCAGGGACAGGTCCAGCCGCGGCGGTCGCGCCGATCCGAGGCAATTGAAAATCTGGTTGCGCTGCGGGTGCGCCGCGACGGCCTCTTCGCGTACGCGCCCGCGATCGACCAACTGTTGCACCAGGGAATGATCCTTGGTCTGCGCCAGGATCGCGCCGTCGCGGATATGGTACAGGCGCGAGTCGCCCGCGTGTGCCCAGCGCGCGGTGCCGTCCTGCACTACGCAGGCGACGCAGGTCGTGCGCGGCGCCTCGGCCAGCCCGCGTTCGTCGGCGTTTCGGATGATCGCGCGGTGGGCCGCGCTGAGCGCCCGGTGCAGGAATGATCGCGGATCGGGCAGGCTGGGTCTGGCTTCACGCCGAAATGCTTCCGTTATGGACCGCACCGCGATCTCGGCTGCCATTTCGCCGTGCAGGTGCCCGCCCATGCCGTCGGCAAGCAGCAGCAGCAGCGCTTTTCGGCTGTAGCAATAGGCGACGCGGTCCTGGTTCAGCTTGCGCGTCCCGCGCCGGCTTTCCTGGTAGATGGAGAATTGCATCGCCCGATTCACTGCCCGGCGCGCAAAGCGGCGAGCTTGCGCACCAGCTCGCGGAAATCGGCCGCGCGCGAAGTCAGCGACGCGACGGGATCGCGCTCCCCCAACAGCGCCTTCTGCAGCGCGAAAACGCTTGGCGGCCGCCGCAGGTGATCCAGGCGCAGGCACCAGTCTATCGTGCGCAGCAACTGTTCGGAGTATTTGCCGCGCCACAGTTTCCTCGCCGGGACGTATCTGTCCTTGTCCCTGCGCTGGTCGGCGGGCGGGGGCGCGGCTGCGGCGAGGCAGGCATACATGGTTGCGCCGACGCTGTAGATGTCGCTCCACGGCCCCAGCAGCTCGCGCTCGCGGTATTGCTCGGGCGCGGCGAAGCCGGGCGTGTACATCGGGCTCGCCACGCGCTCGGTGAGCATCTGCCGCGCCGCGCCGAAATCGATCAACACCGGCGAGCTGTCGTTGCGGAGGTAGATGTTGGCCGGCTTGATATCCAGATGCAGCAGCTTGTTGGTGTGCACTTCGCGCAGCCCGTTGAGCAGCAGGGCGAATACGCGGCGAATGAAGTCCTCCCTGACGGCGCCGCGGTGGCGCTCGATATGCTCCTGCAGCGTGCGGCCGCGCTCGTAGCGCATCACCATGTACACCGTCTCGTTGGCGCGGAAAAAATTCAGCACCCGCACCACGTTGCAGTGCGACAGGCCGGCGAGCGACTTGACCTCCTCGAAAAAACATTTCATGCCGTAACGGAAGGTGGCCAGGTTCTCCGCGGCGATCGCCGGCAGCGCATCGCCCCGGTCTCTGAGCGCGAGCGAGGAGGGCAGGTACTCCTTGATCGCCACCGGCACCTCGTTTTCGTCGTCGGCGAGATAGACGATGGAAAAGCCGCCGCATGAAAGCACCTTGCGGATGCGGTAGTTCTGCAGCTGATAATCGTCGGCGAGCGGCTGGTTGGCTTGCGTCGGCATGGCCTCTGCTATGATGACGATCCGAATGTCCGGACTCCCGGGCATTTTCGGTGCGGCAGCAGGTAATGTAAAGCGTACCTGCAATATGATTTGGTCCGATTTGCGGGATATGCAGGCGCGCGCGCCTGGTTCCGACAAGTCACAACCCAACACTGACACGGGCTCACATGATTCAGAGCATGACCGGCTATGCGGCGCTAGGGCGAGAAACTGCGCAGGGCTCGCTGTTTCTCGAATTGAAGAGCGTCAACAACCGTTTTCTCGACCTGCAATTCCGCGTGGTTGAGGAACTGCGCTCGCTTGAACCGAGCTTGCGCGAACAGATCACCGCGAAGATCGGCCGCGGCAAGCTCGACTGCCGCATCAGCTTTACGCCGGCGGCCGTCGCCGGCAAGCAGCTGTCGCTCAATGCCGAGCTGCTCGCCCGGCTGGGTGCGCTGGAACGCGAAGTGCGCGCGGCCATGCCCGACGCGCAGCCGCTGCGCGCGGGCGAAGTGCTGCGCTGGCCGGGCATGCTGGGCGACGCCGCAATCGCCGCCGACGAATTGCGCGAACCCTGCCTCGCCCTGATGCGCGACGCGCTGGCCGAGCTGTGTGCCACACGCGCGCGCGAAGGCGCCAAGTTGAGGGACATGATTCTGGAGCGCGTCGCCAAAATGCAGGCGCTGGTCGATCGCGTGGCGCCGCTGCTGCCGCTTGCCATCGCCGCCTATCAGGAAAAGCTCGCGGCGCGCTTGCGCGAGGCGCTTGCCGGCGGCGACGAGGAGCGCATACGCCAGGAGATTTCCGTGTTCGGCATCAAGGTCGACGTCGCCGAGGAGCTAAACCGGCTGGCGGCGCATCTGCAGGAGGTGAAACGGGTGCTCGATGCGGGCGGCGCGGCCGGAAAACGCCTGGATTTTCTGATGCAGGAACTCAATCGCGAGGCGAATACGCTGGGATCGAAGTCGGTGTCCAGGGAAGTTTCCGAAGCCTCGATCGAGCTGAAACTTCTGATCGAGCAGATGCGCGAACAGATCCAGAACATCGAATGAACGGCGGACTTTTCATCATCAGCGCTCCCTCCGGCGCCGGCAAATCGACGCTCACGACGAAGCTGCTGGAGGAGGACAAGAATGTTCATCTGTCGGTGTCCTACACCACGCGCGCGCCGCGGGCCGGAGAAGTCGACGGGCGCGACTACCACTTCGTCGACAAGGCGGGCTTCGAGAGGATGCTCGAGCGCGGCGAGTTCCTGGAGAGCGCCGAGGTGCACGGCAACCACTACGGGACGTCGGAGGCATGGATACGTGCACAACGCGCCGCCGGTCACGACATTGTGCTCGAAATCGATTGGCAGGGCGCACAGCAGGTCCGCCGGATATTTGCCGATGCCATAGGCATATTCATCCTGCCGCCGTCGATCGCGGAACTGGAACAGCGCATGCGCCGGCGCGGGCAGGACAGCGAGGAAGTCGTGCGGCGGCGGCTAGCCGTTGCCGCCGACGAAATGAGCCACGCGGCCGAGTTTGAATATGTTATTATTAACAAAGACTTCGAGGAGGCGCGCCGCGACTTGATCGCGGTTGTGCGCGCATCCAGGCTGGTGTATTCGCGCCAGCTCGAACGCTTTCCGGACGTGTTCGAGTTTTAAATTGGGAACGGTGCGGGGAAACATCATCCCGCGTTCCCTTAAACCAGGGCTTGCCGCGAGCAATTGCGGCGGCCGATTAATCGAGGAACAACATGGCCCGCATTACCGTCGACGACTGCATGAAGCTGATCCCGAACCGTTTCGAACTGACGCTGGCCGCGACTTACCGCGCGCGCCAGTTGACCAACGGCGCGACGCCCATGGTCGAACCGGACAGGGACAAGCCCACCGTGATCGCGCTGCGCGAGATCGCCGCAGGCAAGGTGGGCA
>DATKUQ010000123.1:0-10658 GCA_035530495.1 Burkholderiales bacterium | reverse complement strand
CGGCAGAGATGCTCGCGCGCGTCGGTCTGGACGCATCGCTGCTCGGCCGCTTTCCGCACCAGTTCTCCGGCGGCCAGCGTGCGCGCATCGGCATCGCCCGGGCGCTGGCGGTCAGACCGGAATTCCTGGTATGCGACGAGGCGGTGGCAGCCCTCGACGTATCGGTCCGGGCGCAAGTACTCAATCTGTTCATGCGCCTGCGCGAGGAGTTCAAGCTCACTTATCTTTTCATCAGCCACGACCTCGGCGTGGTGCAGCATCTTTCGGACCGCGTGGCAATCATGTATCTGGGGCGGATAGTCGAGGCCGCGACTACCGCGGAGATCTTCGCCGCGGCCAACCACCCCTACACGCAGGCGCTGCTGGCCGAGGTGCCGCGCCTGGATTTGCGCAGAAAACATTTCGTTTCGATCGTCGGCGAAATTCCCTCGCCGCTGGCCCCCCCGCCGGGCTGCCATTTCCATCCGCGCTGCCCGCATGCCACGCCCCGGTGTAGAATCGAACAGCCCGCTTTGCGCGAGGTCGCGCCCTTGCATTTCTCCGCCTGCCATCTGAATGACGGAGTTTCATGATGAATCAAACGACGCAGCCGCCGATCAAAACCGAAACTTTAGCCATCATCGAGCGCCTGATCGGCTTCGACACCACCAGCCGCGATTCCAATCTCGGCCTGATCGAGTGGGCGCGCGACTACCTCAAGGGCTACGGCATCGAGTCGCGCCTCACTTACGACGCCGGCGGCAACAAGGCGAACCTGTTCGCCACGGTGCAAAAGGGCGCGAAGCCCGGCATCGTGCTGTCCGGCCACACCGACGTGGTGCCGGTCGACGGCCAGAACTGGGCCAGCGATCCGTTCAAGGCGACACTGATAGAAGACAAGCTCTACGGCCGTGGAGCATGCGACATGAAAAGCTATCTCGCGGTGATCCTCGCCATGGCGCCGCGCTTCGCTGCGGCGAATCTCAAGGCGCCGATCCATTTCGCTCTGTCCTACGACGAGGAAGTCGGCTGCATCGGCGCGCGCCGCCTGCTCGAAGACCTGGCGCGTAACGATATTCGCCCCGCGGGCGCCGTCATCGGCGAACCCACCGGCATGCAGCCGGTGATCGCGCACAAGGGCAAGCGCTCCTACCAGTGCTGCGTGCACGGCAAGGAAGCGCACTCGGCGCTGACACCGCAGGGGGTCAACGCGATCGAGTATGCCGCGCGGATCATCAGCTACATCCGTCACATGGCCGAACGCATGCAGGCGTGCGAGCCACGCAACTACGGCTTCGACGTGCCCTTCACCACGCTTCAGACCGGCGTGATCGCGGGCGGCACTGCAGGCAATATCGTCCCGCGCGAGTGCAAATTCCAGTTCGAGTTCCGTTACCTGCCCGGCGCCGACCCGGAAGCGCTGGAGCGCGAGATCAAGGACTACGCAGAAAGCGTGATCGTGCCGGAGATGCGAAGGACCGACCCGGCGACCGGCATCAGCTTCGAAACCAAAGCCGAGATCCCGGGACTCAACACAACAGAAGAGGCGCAGCTCACCCGGCTCGCACAAGACCTATCGCGCAACAAGTCGGCAGCCAAGGTCGCCTATGCCACCGAGGGCGGACTATTTCAGCGTGCCGGCATCCCCGCAATCATCTGCGGTCCGGGCTCGATAGCGCAGGCGCACAAACCCGACGAATACGTGACGCTGGAACAGGTAGCGCTGTGCGAGTCCTTCATGGAACGGCTGCTCGAACAGCTGAGTGCCGCGTAGCCGGCGCCTCACCCCGCAAAAACGAACGGGACGCCAAGGCGTCCCGTTCCGCTTCGATGCGAACAGCAGCGGCTATTCTGCCGCGGCGACTTCCGCAACGGTTTCCTCCACCACGCGCTTGCTGAGCTTTTCGCGGATACGCGCCGACTTGCCGGAGCGCTCGCGCAGATAATAGAGCTTGGCGCGGCGCACGTCGCCCTTGCGTTTCACCTCGACCGAGGCGATCAGGGGTGAATAGGTCTGGAAGGTCCTCTCCACGCCTTCACCCGCTGAAATCTTGCGCACGATGAACGAGGAGCTGAGTCCGCGATTGCGCTTGGCGATAACCACGCCCTCGTAGGCCTGCAAGCGCTTGCGCTCGCCCTCGACCACGTTGACGCTCACGATCACGGTGTCGCCCGGGGCGAACACCGGAATGGTTTTGCCCAGGCGGGTGATCTCTTCTTGTTCCAGTTTCTCTATCAGGTTCATGACTCGACTCCTAGTATCATTTGCAGCTGTCGCCCTTGCCACAGCCTCTACGTATTTTCTTCCCGCTTGAATTCCTCAAGCAACTTCGCTTCTGCCACGCTCAAGGCGCGCTTTGCCAGCAGATCCGGCCGTCTCAGCCAAGTCCTGCCCAGCGCCTGCTTCAGGCGCCAGCGTTCAATCTCGGCGTGGTTGCCCGAGAGCAGCACCGGCGGCACGCGCTCGCCCGCATACTCCTCCGGCCGAGTGTAATGCGGACAATCCAGCAGTCCGCCCACAAACGAATCCTGCGCCGCCGAATCCTCGTCGCCCAGAACGCCGGGCAACTGCCGCACCACCGCATCGATCAGCACCATCGCCGCGAGCTCCCCGCCGGAGAGCACATAATCGCCGATCGATACTTCCTCGTCGACCGCGCGGCGGATCAGTCTCTCGTCCACGCTCTCGTAGCGCCCGCACAACAAAACTGCACCGGGCCCCGCCGCGAGTTCCATCACCTTGCGGTGGTCCAGCGCTCCGCCCTGCGGCGAAAGGTATATTACCTTGCGCTCACTACCGGCGACGCGGCCTTTGGCCGCAGCTATCGCCTGTTCCAAGGGCTCGGCCAGCATCACCATGCCGGGACCGCCGCCGTACGGCCGGTCGTCCACCGTGCGGTAGTTGTCGCTGGTAAAATCCCGCGGGTTCCACAGTTCCAGACTGTAGCGCTCCGCCTTCAGCGCGCGGCCGGTGATACCCGATTCCGTGAGCGCCGCGAACATCTGCGGAAACAAGGTCACGCAATCGAAGTGGATCACCAGTCCAGCTCCCACTCCACGCGGATCCGGCCCTTGGCCATGTCCACTTGGCGCACCACCTGCTCCACGAACGGCAGCAGACGCTCGGTCTCGCCCTCAACGACGCGCATCACCGGATGGGCGCCGCTGTCGAAAAGTTCGGCGACCACACCGAGCTCCTCGTCCCGCATATTCACCACTTTCAGGCCGACCAGGTCGACCCAGTAAAACTCGCCCTTGGCGTTCTGCGGCAGCGCCTTGCGCTCCAGCGCTATCTCGCTGCCCTTCAGCGCCAGTGCCGCATCGCGCTCCATGCAGCCCTCGAAGCGCGCCATCAGGCTGGCTCCATGCTGCACTACGCTCTCGGCGACTTTCAATTCACGCCAGTCGCCGTTCCTGCCCACCCACCACACGCGGTAGGCGCTCAAACTGTCCGGATTCGGGCTATAGGGCTCTATCCTGACCCAGCCCTTTAGGCCGTACGGGGCGACGATCCGCCCCATCAGGATCGGCTGCTCAGGCCGCGGGGACGACAGTTCCGGCGACTTTCTTGCCAAACTGCTTGACCAGCCTTGCGACTGTCGGGGAAAGCTGTGCGCCCTTGCCTTGCCAGAAGCTCAGCCGATCCATCGCGACCCGCAGGTTTTCGCGACCCTCGGGCGCCTTGGGATCATAGAAGCCGACGCGCTCGATGAACTTGCCGCCGGCGGCCCGGCGCGAATCCGCCACCACCATGTTGTAGAACGGGCGTTTATGTGCACCACCGCGGGCGAGGCGAATCACAACCATGTCTTTGTCCCGAAACTTGAAAAAGAGCGAGATTCTACGATGATTTGACGCCTATTGGCAAGCGCTTTGTGAGGGCGGATGCGGGCGGGACGACGTGAATTTTTTAGAATTTTCAATAGAATACCTTTGGCTGGCGGCCCTTGGCGAGCAGCGACTGCGTTTCGGACACTTCGGCTCGCGCCGGCATTTCCCGGGTTGCATGCTTCAATCGCGCCCCGGCAGGCCTGCCACATGAGCGCATTGCCTGCCTGCCTCGATTGTGTTCCTATACAACCCTTTCTCGCGCCAGAACGAAAACTCCATGATCGATATGCACATCGGCCGGCCGCCGACGCTAGCCCCGCACGGTATGGTTGCCTGCCCCCACGCTCTGGCTTCCGAAGCCGGCGTGGAAATTCTGAAGGCTGGGGGCTCAGCGGTGGATGCCGCGATCGCCGCAAGCGCCGCCCTCAGCGTGCTCTACCCACATATGACGGGACTCGGCGGAGATGCGTTCTGGCTGATCTACGATGCCAAGCGCCACCGCGTGCGCTGCCTTGACGGTGGCGGCTGCGCCGCCGCGAGCGCGGCAATCGAATCTTTCTCCGCGCGCGGCATGAAGGAAATACCGTTCCGCGGCATCCTGCCGGCGACACTCACCGTGCCCGGCGCGGTGGCAAGCTGGTGCGAAGCGCACGCGGCGCACGGACGCCTGCCGCTAGCACGCAACCTGGCAGCAGCGGCCGCCTACGCGCGCGAAGGTTTTCCGGTGACCGAACGCCTCGCCAGCTGGATCGCCGCGAGCACGCCGGAACTGGCGCAGAACCGGGAAGCCGCCGCAATCTTTCTGAAAGACGGCGAGGCGCCGCGCGCGGGACAGAGTCTGATCAACGCCGATCTAGCGCGCTCCATCGAAGCCGTCGGTGCCGCCGGGCGAGAAGCCTACTACGAAGGCGAGATCGCGCAGGAGCTTTCGCGTTATGCGGCCGCAAACGGCGGATTTTTCACTGAAGCCGATTTTCGCGCGCAGCGCGCACAGTGGCGCGAGCCGGTCTTTACCGATTACCGCGGCGTCAGGCTGTACCAGACGCCTCCGCCCACCCAGGGGATTTCGCTGTTGCAGATGCTGAACCTGATCGAAGCCTACGACCTCGGGGCGATGGAATATCTCGGCGCGGACCACGTGCACCTTCTGGTGCAGGCGAAACAACTCGCCTTCAATGACCGCGACCGCTGGATCGCGGATCCGGATTTTGTGAAGGTCCCGATAGAGCGCCTGCTGTCGCGCGCATACGCCGACGAGCGGCGCAGGCTGATCGACCCGGCACGCGCACTGCCATGGGACAAAGTGCCCTCGTACGGCAGCCTTGCCGGTGATACCGTATTCATCTGCGCGGTCGATGCCGAGGGTAACGCGGCTTCGCTGATCCACAGCCTCTATGGCCTGTTCGGTTCCGGCGTGGTCGCGGGCAGGACCGGCATCGTGCTGCAGAACCGCGGCGCCTACTTTTCGCTCGACCCCGCGCATCCGAACAGATTGGAGCCCGGGAAACGCCCGCTGCACACGCTGATCGCCTCGCTCGCCTTCCGCGGCGACAAGCTGTGGCAGGTGTTCGGCTGCATGGGCGCCGACGGTCAGCCGCAGATCCAGCTGCAGGCCTACGTCGCCATGATCGATTTCGGCCTCAACGTCCAGCAGGCGATCGAGTCGCCGCGCTGGCTCTCCGGCCGCTTCGCCTTGGGCGAGCCACGCGACTTGCTCAACATCGAGGGGCGCTACGCGCCGAGCACCTTGCATGAGCTCGAGCGCAGGGGACATGTACTGAACCGCTGGGGCGCGTGGAACGAGCTCGCCGGCCATGCGCACGGCATCAGCATCGATCCGGTCAGCGGCACCCGCGCGGGCGGCTCGGACCCGCGCAGCGACGGGGCGGCAATAGGGTATTAGTCTCTTATCAGGCAAGAGTTGACGTTGACGGAAATGGCAAAAATTTTGATAAATGGCGAGGACGCGTGCGCGGGAGGATCAACGCCCCGAAGGAAGTCCCATTGGGGGACAAGGGGGATGCATCCCCCTTGTTCGTGGGATAAGGGCTTTTCCCCCGCCGACGGCACTTTGCTTGGGTCCGGCTAGTCCGGTTTAGGGAAAAGGGAGCGACAGACCCTAGCGCATGCCGGGGATCATCCCTTTCATCCCGCGCATCATCTTCGCCATTCCGCCCTTCTGCATCTGCTTCATCATTTTCTGCATCTGCTCGAACTGATTCAACAGGCGATTGACCTCCTGCACCTGCACGCCAGCGCCCGCAGCGACGCGACGCTTGCGCGAAGCCTTCATCAGTTCCGGACGCGAGCGCTCCTGCCGCGTCATCGAATTGATGATGCCCTCGATGCGCCGCATCTGCTTTTCGCCCATGTCCGCCGACTGCGCCTGTGCCGCCTGCGCCAGCTTCGCCGGCAGCTTGTCTATCATCGACGAAAGCCCGCCCATCTTGCGCATCTGGGCGATCTGCTGCTTGAAATCGTCGAGGTCGAAGCCCTTGCCTTTCTTGATCTTGTCGGCGAGCTTCTGCGCCTCCTCTACATCGACGCTCTTTCTCGCCTCCTCCACCAGCGACAACACGTCGCCCATGCCGAGGATGCGTGCGGCCATGCGCTCCGGGTGGAACGCTTCCAGCGCCGCGAGCTTCTCGCCGACGCCGGCAAACTTGATCGGCTTGCCGGTGACCTGCCGCACCGACAGCGCCGCGCCGCCGCGCGCATCGCCATCGAGCTTCGTCAGCACCACGCCGGTGAGCGGCAGCGCCTCGCTGAACGCCTTGGCCACGTTGACCGCATCCTGGCCCTGCATCGCATCGACCACGAACAGCGTCTCGGCCGGGCCGAGCGCGGCATGCAATTCGGTGATCTCCTGCATCATCGCCGCGTCGATCGCGAGGCGCCCGGCAGTATCGACGATGAGCACATCGTTGTAATGCCGCTTTGCGTAATCGAGCGCAGCCAGCGCTATCTCCAGCGGCTTTTGCCCCGGTGCCGATTCGAAGAAATCGACCTCCAGTTGCCCGGCTATGGTGCGCAGCTGCTCGATCGCGGCCGGACGGTAGACGTCGCAACTCGCGAGCAGGGGTTTTTTCTTCTGCTCCGCGAGGAATTTCGCCAGTTTGCCGCTGGTCGTGGTCTTGCCCGAGCCTTGCAGGCCGGCCATCAGGATCACCGCTGGCGGGGTGACTGCGAGGTCGAGCGCGGCGTTTTCCCCACCCATCAAGCGCGCCAGTTCGCGCTGCACTACACCCACCAGGGCTTGGCCCGGCGTAAGACTGCCGATCACCTCCTCGCCCATGGCCTTTTCCCTGACCGCGGCGATGAAATCCTTCACCACGGGCACGGCGACGTCGGCCTCGAGCAGGGCCATACGCACCTCGCGCAGCGCGTCGGCGATGTTGGATTCGGTCAGGCGCGCCTCGCCGCGCAGGGTCTTGATGACCCGGGACAAGCGGTTGGTCAGGTTATCTAGCATTCTGTAGTGTAAAATTTAGCCATGCCCGCCATTTTACTCTATGCCGTCACCTCGCTCCTGTATGCCGCGCTCGGATGGCATTTCTGGCACACGAGCTGGCGCCCCGGCGCAGCGGTGCGGAACGAGGGCGCAGGCGGGGGCGGCGTCTCATGGGCGCGCCTGGCCATTCTCGTCCCGTTCGCGCTGCATTCCTATCTGCTTTACTCCAGCCTGATCGCCGAGGCTCACTTGCACTTCGGCTTTTCCCAGGCCCTGTCGGTAACGCTATGGCTGACCGTGCTGATCTACTGGGTCGAGAGCCTGGTCTACGACGTCAAGGGCATGCAGGCGCTGGTGTTGCCGCTTGCGGCAGCGTGCGCGCTGCTGCCGGCTTTTTTCCCCGGCCCGGAGACCCCGGCCTATACGCAGACTTTTATATTCAGAATCCACCTGCTGGTCGCCATGCTCGCCTACAGCCTGTTCACCATCGCCGCGCTGCACGCCACGCTGATGACGGTGCTGGAGCGGCGGCTGCATTCACGCACATCGAGCGGGTCGCTCGCCGGACCCTGGGCGTCGCTGCCGCCACTGATGACGCTGGAGACGCTGTTGTTTCGCATCCTTGCGCTCGGCTTCGTGCTGTTGAGCTTGACGCTGGTCTCCGGCTTCGTGTTTTCGGAGGAATTGTTCGGCCGGGCAGCCCGTATCAATCACAAGACGGTGTTCGGCGTCATTTCCTGGATCATCTTCGCCGCGCTTCTGATCGGCCGCCACGGCTGGGGCTGGCGCGGACGCACGGCGCTGCGCTGGACGCTCGCCGGCTTCGTCGCGCTGCTGCTCGCCTATGTCGGCAGCATGTTCGTGCTCCAGGTCATCCTCGGAAGGGTATAGGTGCTCGCGTGCGAACCGCCGGATACGGGATTCAGTACGCCGAACGCCGAGTGCCGGACACACTGCATGGCTTTGCGCCTTGCGCGGCGCACTTGCCCTGCCGAGCTTAAGACCTAGCGCCCGGCGCTGCCCCAGTTATGAAAGATATCCCCTTATCGGCGCAGTTCGGCGCGCTGGTGGTCCTGCTCATCCTCGCCGCGTTTTTCTCGCTCGCCGAAACCAGCATGATGGCGCTCAACCGCTATCGGCTGAAGCATCTGGTCAAGCAGGGACACCGCGGCGCGAGGCTGGCGCACGCGCTGCTTGCCCACACCGACCGGCTGCTTGGCGTGATCCTGCTCGGGAACAATCTCGTCAACGCCGCCGCTGCGACCCTGGTCGGCTTGATTACCATTCAGCTCTTCGGGGAGAACAAGATCGCGCTCGGCCTGGGCACCCTCGCGGTCACCTTCCTCATCCTGGTGTTTGCCGAGATCACCCCCAAGGTGATCGCCGCGGCACACGCCGAGCGCATCGCGTTTGCCGTGAGTTACGTGCTCACGCCGATGCTGAAGCTGGTTTACCCCGTCGTATGGTTCGTCAATCTGTTCGTTTCGGCACTGCTCACGCTGCTGCGCTTCAAGCCGCCCGCAGGCGGCGAGCCGCAGCGCCTCAGCGCAGAAGAGCTGCGTTCGCTTGTGCTGGAGGCGGGGCATTACATGCCGAAGAAGCACAGCAGCATCCTGGTCAACCTGTTCGATCTCGAGCGCGTCACGGTGGAGGACGTGATGACGCCGCGCGCGCAAATCGAAGCCGTCGACCTGGAGGCGCCGCTGGAACGCATTGTCGAGCAGCTCGCCACCAGCTATCACACGCGACTGCTGGTCTACCGCAACGAGCTCGGCAACATTGCCGGCATCTTGCACCTGCGCAAGGTGCTGGCACTGATGCGCGAGGGCGAGTTCGACCGCGACAAGCTCGCCGAATTGCTCGCCGAGCCCTATTTCATTCCGGCCAGCACGCCGCTGTTCGCACAGATGCAGTACTTTCAGGAAAACCGCCAGCGTCTCGCGCTGGTGGTGGACGAATACGGAGAACTGCAGGGCCTGATGACGCTGGAGGACATCATCGAGGAAATCATCGGTGAATTCACCACCAACGCCCCATCGGTCGCCACCATCCGCGCCTGGGACAAGAACCAGAGCGCGCTGGTGGAAGGCACCAGCCCCTTGCGCGAGCTCAATCGCAAGCTTGGCCTGACACTGCCGCTAGAGGGACCCAAGACGCTCAACGGCCTGATCATCGAACACTTTCAGGACATTCCGGAAGCGGGCGTCAGCCTGAAGATCGCCGGCGTGCCGATGGAAATCGTGCAGACCCAGGACCGCGTAGTTAGGACCGTGCGCCTGTTCAAGCCCAAGGCCGAAGCGCTTCCCGTAATCGAAAGACCCTGATCGCGGCGCTCGAATCAAGGCACTTTTACACACAATGATGAAGTTAAAACATTTTATCTTCAACAGATTACACCGATAACCTCAGGCTTTACAAAAGACCGTGGGCAGTGCATCATGACGCATACACCGGTAATACAATAGGCGCGGTCGGAAAGCGTCGGAGGTAAAAATGGCCACAGCCGCAGCGGCAAGAGACAAGATCAAGGACTTTACCTTCGTCTGGGAAGGAAAGGACAAGCAGGGCAAGCTTGTGAAGGGCGAGTTGCGCGCCCAAGGCGAGGCCGTCGTCAACGCGACACTGCGGCGCCAGGGCATCCTGGTGACGAAGGTAAAGAAGCAGCGCGCCGGCGGGGGCGGCAGAGTTTCCGACAAGGATGTCACGCTGTTCACGCGCCAACTCGCCACCATGATGAAAGCCGGCGTACCGCTGCTGCAGTCTTTCGACATCGTCGGCAAGGGCCACAGCAACCCGGCGGTTGCGCAGTTGCTGATGTCGATCAAGTCCGACGTAGAAACCGGCTCCAGCCTGACCCAGGCGTTCCGCAAATTTCCGCTGTATTTCGACCCCCTGTTCTGCAATCTGGTGGGTGCGGGCGAGCAGGCCGGCATTCTCGAATCCCTGCTCGACCGGCTGGCGACGTACAAGGAGAAAACCCAGGCAATCAAAAGCAAAATAAAATCCGCGCTGTTCTACCCCGTCTCCATCATCGCGGTCGCTTTCATCATCACCGCGGTGATTATGATTTTTGTGATCCCTTCGTTCAAGAAGGTGTTCACCAGCTTTGGCGCCGACCTGCCTGCGCCGACCCTGTTTGTGATGGCGATATCCGATGCTTTCGTCAAGTACTGGTACATCATCTTCCCGCTGGTCTTCGGCGGCGTCTACGGTTTCATGTACGCATGGAAGCGTTCGCTCGCGGTGCAGATCTTCATGGATAAACTGCTGCTCAAAGCGCCGGTATTCGGCCACATGATACGCATCTCGACCATCGCGCGCTGGACGCGCACGCTCTCGACCATGTTTGCGGCCGGCGTGCCGCTGGTGGAGGCGCTTGACTCGGTGGGCGGCGCTT
>DATKUQ010000122.1:0-5420 GCA_035530495.1 Burkholderiales bacterium | reverse complement strand
CCCGGCGACGGTCCTCACCGGCCAGGCGAGCGTGTTTTTGCCGCTGGCGACGCTGTTCGCGCTGGTGCGCGACCGCGGATTCCATCCGCCGCCTGGGGCGTGGCGCTATCCGGCCGCCGCCGCGGTGCTGCTGCTGTTCGGGCTTTCTATGCTGCTCGCGGGGCTGGCCCAGGGCGAGGCGAGCGTGCTGGTGCCGGTCGCGCAGATGGGCTTCGTCGTCAGCTCCGGACTCGGTTTCGTCTTCCTGCGCGAAGCGCTGACGCTGCGCAAGGGTTTGGGACTCGCCGTTGCGATCGCGGCACTCGCCTGCCTCGCGCATAGCTGAGGGTCATCCGCGAAACCGGCCGTACACCCCCGGAACACGCCCGGTCTCGCTCTAAGGCTACGGCCGCACTCGGGTCGAGCTTCGGCTCAGCCGGCGCCTACCGGCGTGCGCTGGAGTCAGGCGGCTTTGGCTTGACCCGCCTGCAAGTGGCGTTCCCACAGGTAATACAGCAGCGGGATCACGACCAGTGTCAGCACCGTGGAAGCGAAGGTGCCGAAAATCAAGGACACCGCCAGGCCGCCGAACACCGGATCGGTCACCATCACGGCCGAGCCCAGGATGATGGCGAGCGCAGTCAGCATGATGGGACGGAAGCGCACCGCGCCGGCCTGGATCACCGCTTCCTCGAGGCTGTAGCCGCGTGCCCGGTAATCGACGATGAAGTCGATCAGCAGCAGCGAGTTGCGCACCACCACGCCGGCCAGGGCGATGACGCCGATCATCGAGGTCGCGGTGAATGCCTGATGGGTGATCCAGTGCCCCGGGAACACGCCGACCAGGGTGAGCGGAATCGCGCCCATCACGATCAGAGGCATCATGAACGATTTGTAGTAAGCCACCAGCATCAGGTAGATGAATACCAGCGCCACGATGAAGGCAGAACCGAGATCGCGGAACACATCCAGCGTAAGACGCATCTCGCCGCCCCACAGCAGATGGTAGTTCATCACGTCGCTCGGCTGGGTCTCGACGAAGCCGAGGTTGCCCGTCTTGAACGTCACCCCGGAGGGCAGCAGTTTGCCGTCGAGCATTTTGTCCAGCGACAGCACGGCGTAGACCGGGCTGGACTTGAGCAATTCCGCGCCGACCATGACCAGGGGATGCTGGTCGCGGTCGTAGATCGGCTTTTCCTGGGTAGCGCGCTCCACGGTCGCGATGGCCGACAGCGGCACTTGCCGGCCACTCATGCTGGTGACCCGCAGGGATAGTATCTGGGACGGCGTCTGACGTTCGCTTTGCGGCAGGCGCACCGTAATGTCCACCGGCTCGCGCGCGTCTTCGACGTGCACCGTGCCGATGGAGAAACCAGACACATAGTCGTGCAGCAGTTTGGCCACCTGGCCCACGGCCACGCCCGAGAGCAGAGCTTTTTCGCGGTCCACTTTCACATGGAACGCACTCACGGTGCCGGTTACCGAATCGTCCACGTTGACAATGCCGTAGATCTTGCTGAAATCGCGATCGACATCCGCCGCCGCCGCGCGCAGCTTGTTGTAGTCCGGCCCGTACAACTCTGCCAGAATCTGCGCCTGCACCGGCGGGCCGGGCGGCGTTTCGTAGAGTTTCAGCTTGGCCTGCGGGAACGCCTCGCGCACCGGTGTCAAGGCTGCGTTGAAGTCGTTGACGATCTGATGCGAGGACACCGAGCGGTCATGCTTGCTGGTAAGGTTGACGCGCAGCTGGGCGATGTTGTCGCCGCGCTTGAGCATGTCGCCGCGCACCAGCGCGGCGAAATCGACCGGGGCGGTCATGCCGAGGAAGGTCTGGTAGTCGGTCACGTATTTAGTTTTCGCCAGTACGTCGCCCACCGCACGCGCCACCCGGTCGGTTTCGGCCAGCGCGGTGCCGGCCGGCGTATCCACTTCGACCAGGAAAGTGTTGGTGTTGTCGTTGGGCAGCATTTTCAGTTCCACGCCCAGCGGCGATAGCGGACCGTTCATTCCCGACGGCCGGATGAATTGCCAGGCGGGCTGAAGCATCGCTGCCAGCACCAGGCCCAGCACCACCAGGAACAGCAGGTTGCGCCGGCCGCTGTGCTTGATGAACGGCGTAATCACCGCCACATAGGCGCGGTGCAATCGGTCTTTCGGATCGGCGTCCTTCTCCTCCAATGTCGGACTGTCCGCGAGCGACCTGACGGCCTTGTCGGCGAGCCAGAGGTTGGCGGCCCAGGGCACCACCATATAGGCGATTACCAGCGAAGCGATCATCGCGATCGGCGCGTTGAACGGGATGGGGCGCATGAAGGGGCCCATCATGCCGGTGACGAAAGCCATCGGGATGAACGCCAGGATCACCGCGATGGTGGCGATGTTGGTGGGATTGCCGATTTCGTTGGTGGCGCTTATCAGGGCTTGCTTGATGTTCCTGCCGCCGCCGTGGTGCATGTGCCGGTGGATGTTTTCCACCACCACGATGGCCGCGTCCACCAGCAGGCCCAAAGACAGAATCAGCGCGAACAGGGTGATGCGGTTGATGGTCTGACCGGCGATGAGGCCGACGATCAGCACCACGAACAGGGTCAGCGGTACGGTGAGCGCGACGATGCCGGCTTCGCGCCAGCCGAGGAAGATCACCAGAATCACCACCACCGAGCCGATAGCGATGCCCAGGTGTTCCACCAGAGAATTCACCTCGTCGTTGGCCTTGGCGCCGTCGTCGCGGGTGACTGCGACTTGCACACCCTGGGGGATGGCCTGGCGTTTCAGCTGGTCCAGTTTCTTGACTACCGCGTCGGCAACGACGACCGCATTGGTGCCGGCCTTCTTGGCGATGGCGATGGTGACCGCCGGTGCCTCGCCGCGATAGGCCGCGTCATGCGCCGCAGGACCGTAGGCAAAGCGGGTCTGTTCATCGGTTTCCGCCGCGCCGTCCTGGATGGTGGCGATGTCCTTCAGGAACACCGGTTTTCCATTAGGCACGCCGACGATGATCTGGCCGACTTCACGGGCGTTGCCGATGAAGCCGGACAGGCGCAGGGGGTAGTTGCGGTTGCCGTCCACCAGCTTGCCGAGCGGCATGGAAACGTTGGCGCCTTGCAGCATCTTGTCGACCTGGTCGAGGCTCAGGCCCGCCGCTGCCAGTTTGGCCGGCGAGATCCACACGTTGATCGCTCGGTGCGCGCCGCCCACCAGTTCGGTGAAGGACACTCCCGGAATGCTGCGCAGCTGCTCCAGCACGCGCTCGGACACCTGGCGCAGCTGATAGTCGGGCATCTGCGTGGAACTCAGCGTCAGGGTCATGATCGGCACGTCGTCCACGTTGATCGACTTGACCAGCGGCTGCATCGTGCCCGGCGGGATGCGGTCGAGGTTGTGAATGATCTGGTCGTAGACCCTGACCATGCTCTTTTCCTGGTCCTGGCCCACGTCGAACTGAACCGTGACGACGCCGAAGTCGGGCGCGGCATAACCGAAGGTATGTTTCACGCCGGACGCGGCGTTGATGATCGCCTCCAGCGGCTTCACCACCAGATTCTGGATTTCGGTGGCCGATGCGCCCGGCTTGGCGACGATGATATTGGCAGCCGGAACCACGATCTGCGGGTTGTATTCCCGCGCGGTGACGAACAGCGCCATCATGCCGGCCAGCGTCACCGCCAGCATCAGCACGGCGGTGATTTTCGATTCCAGGAAAGCGCGGGCGATTTTGCCCGCGATATTCAGCGGTGCCGCGTTCGGATCAGACACTGCCCGCCCCCGCAGCGATTATTTTGTCGCCTGACTGGAGTTCGGCGGTACCCGAGGTCGCGACGCGCTCGCCGGGCGCCAGGCCGGCCTGGATTTCGACCTGGCCATCGCTGGCTTCACCGACGCGCACCATGCGGTAATGCGCAACGCCTTGCGCGTCCACCACGAACACGCCGGTAATGCCGGCGCGGTCGAGCACTGCCGACTGCGGGACGCGCACGCCTTCGCGCTGGCCGATGGCAAAGGAGACCAGCACATACATGCCGCTCTTCAACCCGCTGCCTTGAGGCAAATCGATTTTGACCAGATAGGTGTGCGTGGCCGGATCGGCGGCGGGCACCAGGCGCGCGATCTTGCCGGTGACCGCGGTGCCCGTTTGACCTACTTCGAGGCTGACGCTGTCGCCCAGCTTCAAGTGGGTGAATACTTCGGACGATACGTTGGTCTGCACCTGCAGTTTGGACGGGTTTTCCAGCATCAGCACGGGCCGGCCCGGCGCGGCAAGGTCGCCCACGTTGGCCATTTTCTGGGTGATGATGCCGGCGAACGGCGCGGTCAAAGTGGCGTAGCGCATTTGCGCGGCCGCAGTACCAAGACCGGCACGGGCAGCCGCCGCCTGCTGCTGGGCCACCTGATATTGCAGGCGCACCTTGTCCCATTGCAGCTTGGGAATGGCCTCTTCCTTATACAGGTTTCCAAAACGCGTGTAGTCGGTCTTGGCGTCGGCGAGCGCGGCTTCAGCCTGCGCCAGCCCGGCCTTGGCCTGACTTACCTGGCCCTGGATATCGGTCGGATCGACCGTGAACAGCCGCTGACCGGCGACCACGCTCTGCCCTTCGTGCACGTTCATTTCACGGATGAACCCCATCAGGCGCGAAGCGATCTGCGCCTGTTGTTCGGCGATCACGCCGCCGGGAGCCGTGGCGATGATGGGCAACACTGTTTTTTGCACGACGACGACATGTGCCTTTACCGTGGCTGTCCCTGCTGCGGCTTGCTGTTGTTGGTCTTTTTCGCCGCATCCGCCTAGCGCGAACGCCAGCACCAGCGCGAGGGCGGCGGGTTTGATGGCTTTCATGGATCGAGAATTCACGTCGACTCCCTGGTCTTTACAATTGGTTGGGTTCGAGTTTGCCGATTGCCAGCTTAAGGCCAGCGCGCTGCATGGCGAGTTCATACTGGGCCGCGACGACGTCGGCGCGCGCCTTGTCCTGCTGCGCCTCGGCGGCGAGCAACTCGACGATGGTGGCCACGCCGTTGGCGTAGCGCTTTTTGACCAGATCGGTCGCCGCATCGGCACTGGTCACTGCGAGCCGCAGCGCTGTCAGGCGAAATTCCGCTTCCTCGGCCTTGCGGCGGGCTTCATCCACCTGCAAGGCAACCCCGTTCTCCACCTGCAGCAGACGCGCCTGCAGCTCGGCATGGCCGGCCATGGCGCGATCCACCGCGCTGTGCGTGACTTTGCCGTCGAACACGGTCCAGCTCAGCGAGGCGCCCACCGTGTAGGAACTGGCACCCAAGCCGACATTGCTGTCATTCCAGTCCCGCCGCAGCATGAGCCCGACCTGCGGATACAGGCCGGCTTTGGCTACCTTGACGCTTGCCTCCGACGCATCGAGTTGGTCGCGCATCGCCTTCAGCCCCGGGTTGTCGGCCAGCGCCAGCGCGCGCAAATCGGCGGCGCT
>DATKUQ010000121.1:0-12049 GCA_035530495.1 Burkholderiales bacterium | reverse complement strand
CCACATGATGGCCCAACAATCACCGCCGACATTGATACAAATCAATGTTGCGGCGCCAACATTGGCGAAAATCGGCCATGGCTGACGCAGGGCGCAGCACCCAAATGGGTGCGCAAGAGTTGAACCGTTTGCGCTGGCAATGCCGCCGCGGCGCGCTCGAACTGGACCTGGTGCTGGAGAAGCATTGCGACCGGCTCCAGGGCGAACGCCTGAGTACGTTCCAGATGCTTCTAACTTAGACGGACAGCAAGTTATGGGATTTGATCCGCGCACACACTGAGTGTCGCGACGCGCGGCTCGCAGAGGTGGTGCAGTGGATGCGCAACTGCCGGGATCGTGCAGGTACGCAAGGTTCCACCGATAGCGAAATAGATGGTGATGGAGTTCGCTCGTGATTCGTCCAGATTCTCCGCAACGGCGGCGCCTGGGTCGCGGGCGCACGGTGTCACTTCTCGATGTGGAACACCCGGCGCTCGACCAAGCGCGAAAACTCGCGGATTTCCCTAGGGGACATTCAATTTAAACTCAGCAAGCAATAGGAGGTCATGCACATGGCACAAGTACGAGACAAATTGTCGGAAAAGACCCAATCGCAAGGTTCAGTACAATCGGAGGCCAGTCATATGACGCAGTTAAAAGCCAAGTTGGCGGAAAAAATTCAAGCGCACCGTCCGCGCACCGCCAAACTCACCAAGGAATACGCGGATATTGTCATCGACAAGGTCAATATCGGGCAGTGCATGGGCGGAGCCCGTGACGTCAGGTGCCTGGTGACCGACATCTCCTACCTGGATCCGCAGGAAGGGATTCGTTTCAGGGGTAAGACCATCCCCGAAACCTTTGCGGCTCTGCCCAAGGCGCCTGGTTCCACATATCCGACGGTCGAGTCCTTCTGGTACTTCCTCCTGACCGGCGATGTTCCCACGCAGGCCCAGGCGGACGAAGTTATTGCGCAGTGGAAAACGCGCCAGGAAGTTCCCCAGTACGTATTTGACGTAATCCGCGCCTTGCCGCGGGACAGCCATCCGATGGTGATGCTCTCCAGCGCGATCCTGTCCTTGCAGCGGGATTCCAAGTTTGCCGCTTACTACAACTCGGGCAAGTTCAACAAGATGAGCGCCTGGGAATCGGTATACGAGGATGCGAGCGATCTCGTTGCGCGTATCCCTGTGATCGCCGCCTTCATTCACAACCTGAAGTACAAAGACGACAAGCAGATCGCCATCGATCCCAAGCTGGACATGGGCGCCAATTTTGCCCATATGATCGGCCAGAGCGAAGATTATAAGGACGTAGCCCGGATGTACTTCATCCTGCATTCCGACCACGAGTCCGGCAACGTTTCTGCGCACACCACGCATTTGGTGCATTCGGCATTGTCCGATCCCTACTATTCGTACTCTGCCGGGCTGAACGGCCTCGCGGGCCCGCTGCACGGCCTCGCCAACCAGGAAGTCCTGGGGTGGACCATGAAGTTCCAGGAGAAATACTGCAAAGGCGTCGAACCCACGAAGGAACTGATCACCAAAGCGCTCTGGGATACGCTAAATTCCGGGCAGGTCATTCCCGGCTACGGCCACGCGGTACTGCGTAAGACCGATCCGCGCTATATGTCGCAGCGCGAGTTCTGCCTCAGGACCCCGGGCCTCAAAGACGACCCGCTGTTCAAGCTGGTCTCCATGATCTTCGAAGTTGCTCCTGGGGTACTTGGCGAGCATGGGCATACCAAGAATCCCTGGCCGAACGTCGATGCGCAGTCGGGTGTTATCCAGTGGTACTATGGTCTCAAGAACTGGGATTTCTATACCGTGCTGTTCGGCGTGGGCCGCGCGCTTGGCTGCATGGCTAACATTACCTGGGACCGTGCGTTGGGGTATGCGCTGGAACGACCCAAGTCGGTTACCACCGATATGCTCGAGAAGTGGGCAGCGGAGGGCGGAAGGAAGTAGAGGCGGCTCGGCTTGTTCGGGCAGATTTTGGGGCTTGTCTATTGAGTTGAGCTCCCTAGGGTTACGGTTGTTTGCGGCGCCGCCGCCGGCTTCTTCGCGGAGCAAGGCGGGCGGCGCGGTGGACAACCGGACCCGCATCGCGCCGCCCGATTGATCAGTGGTTCCTTCGACGTAGGAGATAGGGGCTGAACGGTGACGACGGGTCGAAATGGCGTTTCCTCCCAGGCCGTGCCGGACTACAGGGAAGGAATCAAGAAGGAAGTCGCCGAGATAAAGTTCCTCATCCACGACCTTCGTGTCGAGGGCTTTTTCAATGAGATCCTGCATTATCAGGTAACCCTGAATACCGACCTCGAGATCTACAACATTGAGCAGGCGCAGGTTCTGCACGCGGCGGACGTTCAGGAACTCAAATCGAAGCTCGGCGCCCTGCGCAGAGCATTCCAGGACTACTCGAATGCGGTGAAGAGCTTTTCGCCGGACCGAACGATTCTGCTCCTTGGTCGGCGCTACGTCGACACCATCCACGAGACCTGCCATCTCATTCTCAGCCCCCTGTGGGGGCGGTCGGATCAAGTGCTGGCCTTCCTGCCCAAAGAGGCCCGCTCAGTACGCTCGCGGCGCCACTACCGCAACTGCATAAGCTGGCTTTACGGCGTGCATCTGCGCATTGCGGCCTTCCGCGAGGAATTGAACGGCACGGGCGTTCGCGAAGAGTTCGATATCGCCGACGAAATCCGCGATTTCACCCAGGACGTCGTTCGCGGCTATGTAGTGGAGAAATCCGAGGCTCGTGTGGAACTGCAACTCGAGCGGATGGACCGGGCGGTCATTGTCGGCCGGCGCCCGCGTTTCCGCCGTATGTACTTCAACCTGGTGATGAATGCAGTCGATGCCATGAGCGGGCGCCATGCGGGCGTGCTCCGCGTGAGTACCGTCATCGAGGGCGACCGCGTGGCGCTGCACATGCGCGACGACGGCGTAGGCATGTCCGCCGAGAAAATCCAGCAGCTACTGACCGATCGCCAGACCCTGGACGGCGAGATCCATTCGCTTGGGTTCGTGTTCGTGCGCCAGACGGTCGCTGAACTCGGCGGCGATCTGGCCATCGAGAGTACCGTGGGCAAGGGTACGACCATGACGGTGCGCCTGCCTTACCTGGCGGACAGGACCGCAGAACCGCCGGACCCATCGCGCCGGAACAAGTATCGCCTGCCGGAGCAGTACCGGTCCTTCCCGGTGGAGCCGGTTCCTGTGAAAGCGCCGGCAGAGAGTGCGACGATCGCCACTGCAGCCGCGGCGGCGGTCGCAGCGCCGCCGGAGGCGCAGGCGAGGGGTGCGCCGGACGGCGGCAGCAAAGACCAGGAGCGTGCGTGCGGCAGACTCGTCTTCGAGGCCTACCAAAAATCCAAGGCGCAATTTCCCGGGAGCATCTTCGGCATCGCCGTCACCGAGGAGGACCGGGTCGAGATGTTCACGTGCAAGCACTACGAGCGCGACTGGAACATCTCACACGAGGACCTTTCGCCCATGCACTTTCAGGCGACCTTTCGCGGGCGCATCGAGGAGGACGAGCTGAAGAAGCCCATCATGATCCTCAAGCCTCCCCAGAATATCGGCGAGTATTTCGATTTCAAGGAGGTGCCCGAGAACGAGCGTGGCCCCGAGCGCTTCAAGCGCATGGTGCGCGACGAGTGCATTCGGATCGCGCGCAAGCTCATCGCGACAGGACTCGATCCGCGAATCCAGGTTCTCCTTTCAAGCTCGTCCCGGTTCTTCGCCGCTCCCCCCGAGTTGCTCGGGACCGAACCTTTCCCGCTCGATCTGCTGGCGCATCAGAGGCTGACCGCGGAAAATGTGAGCTGATGCCGGTGCGCTTTATCGAGAGGCGCGGCAAGCACCTGTATGACCGGTGTCCGGTCTCGTTCAAAGCCCTTTTTGCATTATACTAACGCCGGCTAACTGGACCTCATCCAGCTAGCGCACCGCATGCCGCGCTCAGCGGCTCGCCGAGGTGGTAGCTTGCTCGCGCAACGCCTGAACTGCACCGGTTCCGATTGTTCGATTAATGAGATGCGAAGGAGACGATGATGGAGGCTACTGGTAAAGCCACGCTCAATTACGGTGCTGGCAAGTCGATCGATTTTCCCGTATACAGCGGCAGTATCGGCCCCGATGTCATCGATATTAGGACGCTCTACGCCAAGACCGGCATGTTCACCTACGACACGGGGTTTATGTCGACGGGCGCGTGCAATTCGAAAATCACCTACATCGACGGCGACAAGGGCGAGCTGATGTATCGCGGCTACCCGATCGAGCAGATCGCGGGGCATTGCGACTTCCTCGAAACCTGTTACCTGCTGCTGTACGGCGAGCTGCCTAACAAGGATCAAAAGGCAGGTTTCGACGATCTGGTGACGCATCACACCATGGTGAACGAGCAGATGCAATTTTTCCTGCGCGGCTTCCGCCGCGACGCGCATCCGATGGCGGTGTTGACCGGCCTGGTCGGCGCCATGTCGGCCTTCTATCACGACTCGCTCGACATCAACGATCCGAAAGACCGCGACATTTCGGCAGTGCGGCTGATCGCGAAAATGCCGACCCTGGTCGCGATGTCGTACAAGTACTCCAACGGGCAGCCCTACATCTATCCGCGCAACGACCTGTCTTACACGGCCAATTTCCTGCGCATGATGTTCGGCACGCCGTGCGAGGAATACAAGCCCAACGACGTCGTGGTGCGCGCACTGGACCGCATCTTCATTCTGCACGCCGATCACGAGCAGAATGCATCGACGTCCACCGTGCGGCTGTGCGGTTCTTCAGGCACAAACCCGTTCGCCGCAATCGCGGCCGGCGTCGCCTGTCTGTGGGGCCCGGCGCACGGCGGCGCGAATGAAGCCTGCCTGAACATGCTGCATCAAATCCAGGCCGAGGGCGGCGAGGCCAAGCTCGGCGAATTCGTCGCCAAGGCGAAGGATCCGAATTCCGGGACCCGCCTCATGGGCTTCGGGCATCGCGTCTACAAAAACTACGATCCGCGCGCCAAGCTCATGCGCGAAACCTGCTACGAGGTGCTGGGCGAGTTGGGCCTGGAAAACGATCCCCTGTTCAAGCTCTCCATGGCGCTGGAAAAGGTCGCGCTCGAAGACGATTATTTCGTCAAGCGCAAACTCTACCCGAACGTCGACTACTACTCGGGCATCGTACAAAAGGCGCTCGGCATCCCGGTGTCCATGTTCACGGGCATATTCTCGCTTGCGCGGACGGTGGGCTGGATCGCGCAATGGCAGGAAATGATCACCGATCCGGAGTACAAAATCGGCCGTCCGCGCCAGCTCTACAGCGGCCCTACCAAGCGCGACGTCAAAGCTATCGACAAACGCTGAAAAGGCTGACAACATAAAGCCGGTGCCCGAAGGGTACGCAGGGAGCGCCGGAGCTGCCCCGGGGTTTCCGCGTAGCCTTCGCGTTTTTTGTGGGGCCGTTTTTCACCCTCTTTCACGCGAGCTGCCCGTATGCTTAAGCAATTCCTGAGCAATTCCTACCTGTTTGGCGGAAACGCACCGTATATCGAGGATCTGTACGAATCCTATCTCGACAATCCGGGTTCGGTTCCGGAGCAGTGGCGGGATTATTTCGACCAGATGCAGCACGTGACCGGGGCGGGCAAGAGCGCCGAGGACCGTGACGTGGCGCATGCGCCCATCGTCGAAGCCTTCGCGCAGCGCGCCAAGCAGGGCACGCTGCGCCCGGCGGCGACCCAGAACGACCTGACCATCGCGCGCAAACAGGTCTATGTGCAGCAGCTGATCGCGGCTTACCGGAACCTGGGCTCGCGCTGGGCGCAGCTCGACCCGCTCAAACGCCAGGGGCGGCCGCAGATTCCGGAGCTGGAGCCCACGTTCTACGATCTGACCGAAACCGACATGGACACGCCGTTCGATGCCGCGAGCCTGTATTTCGGACAGGAGCGCATGACCTTGCGCGAGATCATCAAGGGCCTGCGCGAGACCTATTGTGCCACGGTCGGCGTCGAATACATGTACATCACCGACCCGGCGCAGAAACGCTGGGTACAGCAGCGCTTCGAGTCGATCCGTTCCGTGCCCACGTTTTCGGTCGAAACCAAGAAGCACATCCTCGATCGGCTCACTGCGGCCGAGACGCTGGAGAAATACCTGCATACCCGCTATGTCGGGCAAAAGCGCTTTTCGCTCGAAGGCGGCGAGAGCCTCATTCCTTGCGTCGACGAACTGGTGCAGCGCTGCGGCAGCCAGGGGGTGCAGGAGATCGTCATCGGCATGGCGCACCGCGGCCGCCTCAACCTGCTCGTCAACGTGCTCGGCAAGATGCCCAAGGACCTGTTCGCCGAGTTCGAGGGCATCCATGCGGATGATCTGCATTCGGGCGACGTCAAATACCACAAGGGTTTCTCTTCCGACGTATCCACGCCAGGCGGCCCGGTGCACCTGTCGCTTGCGTTCAACCCTTCGCACCTGGAAATCGTCAATCCGGTGGTGGAAGGCTCGGTGCGCGCGCGCCAGCGCCGCCGCGGCGACAAGGATGGGAACCAGGTCATTTCCATCCTGCTGCACGGTGACGCTGCCTTCTCCGGGCAGGGCGTGGTGATGGAAACGCTCAATCTGTCTAATACCCGCGGCTACGGCACCGGCGGCACGGTGCACGTAGTGATCAACAACCAGATCGGCTTTACCACTTCCGACCCGCGCGATTCGCGCTCGACGCTGTATTGCACCGACGTGGCCAAAATGGTCGAGGCGCCGATTTTCCACGTCAACGGCGACGACCCGGACGCGGTGGTGCTGGTGACCCAGCTCGCCCTGGACTTCCGCATGGAGTTCCATCGCGACGTCGTGGTGGACATCGTCTGCTTCCGCAAACTGGGCCACAACGAACAGGACACGCCGTCGGTGACGCAGCCGCTGATGTACAAGCGGATCGCGGCGCATCCCGGCACGCGCAAACTCTATGCCGACAAGCTGCTGGCGCAGGGTGTGATTGCGGAGACGGATCCCGAGGAGATGATCCGGGGCATGCGCACCGCGCTGGATGCGGGACAGCACACCGCCGATCCGGTGATTTCCAATTTCAAGAGCCAATACGCGGCTGACTGGATGCCGTTCCTCGACCGCAAGTGGACCGATGCAGCCGATACCGCGGTACCGCTGGCCGAACTGCAGCGCATGGCCCAGCGCATCACCGACATTCCGGCAGATTTCAAGCTGCACCCTCTGGTGGAGAAAGTAGTCGCCGACCGCAAAGCCATGGGCGAGGGCCGCTTGCCGGTCGACTGGGGCATGGCCGAGCATCTCGCTTATGCGAGCCTGGTGGCGAGCGGTTATGCGGTACGCCTTTCGGGCCAGGATTCCGCCCGCGGCACGTTCGTCCACCGCCATGCCGTGCTGCACGACCAGAACCGGGAAAAATGGGATTCGGGCACCTTCGTTCCGCTGCAGCACATCACCGACAAGCAGGCGCCATTCACGGTGATCGACTCGGTACTGTCGGAGGAGGCGGTGCTGGGCTTCGAGTACGGCTATTCCACGGCCGAGCCCATGGAACTGGTCATCTGGGAAGCACAGTTCGGCGACTTCGCCAACGGTGCCCAGGTGGTGATCGACCAGTTCATCTCCTCGGGCGAGGCCAAATGGAACCGCAGCTGCGGTCTGGTAATGATGCTGCCGCACGGATACGAGGGTCAGGGGCCGGAGCATTCCTCGGCGCGGCTGGAGCGCTACCTGCAGCTTTGCGCCGAGCACAATATACAGGTTGTGGTGCCTTCGAACTCGGCGCAGATGTTCCACCTGCTGCGGCGGCAGATGATCAGGCCGTTCCGGAAACCGCTGATCATCATGACGCCCAAGTCGCTGCTGCGCAACAAGGAAGCGATGTCGCCGCTGTCCGAATTTGCCAACGGGCAGTTCCACCCCGTTCTCGGCGAGGTCGAGCACATCGATCCGGAGTCGGTGAAGCGCATCATCTGCTGCAGCGGCAAGGTCTATTTCGATTTGGTGGCGGCGCGGCGCGAGCGCGATATCCAGGACGTCGCGATTATCCGCGTGGCGCAGCTCTATCCTTTCCCGCACAAGGCGTTCGCGGCGGAAATGAAGCGCTACCCGAATGCGACGCAGGTGGTGTGGTGCCAGGAAGAGCCGCAGAACCAGGGTGCCTGGTACCAGACGCGGCATTATTTCATCGAGAACATGCGCGATAACCAGAAGCTGCTGTACGCCGGCCGGCCGTCTTCGGCTGCGCCCGCGGTGGGCTATTACGCCAAGCATCAGGAGCAGCAGAAGGCGCTGATCGCTGCGGCGTTCGGAAAGTTCAAATCCGCGGGGTCGTTGAAATAGCGGCGCCCGGCGGAGCGGCAGCAGGTCTTATGTAGTATCTTGGGCATGGGCGCAGACGCTTGCGCGACGCAGCAAGGGCAATGACCGGGCGCGATGCGCGCACTTGTTTTTGCGGTACGCCGCCGAAGGGATACCCGAGGGCGGCGAAAAAACTGAACGGAGCCACAATGTTAGTCGAAGTGAAAGTACCGCAGCTATCGGAGTCGGTGGCCGAGGCCACGTTGCTCAGCTGGCACAAGAAAGTGGGCGATGCTGTTGCCCGCGACGAAAACCTCATAGACGTCGAGACCGACAAAGTGGTGCTGGAGCTTCCGGCGCCCGCGGCCGGCGTCATCAAGCAGATCGTCAAGGCGGACGGCGTCACTGTAGTCTCGGGCGAAGTCATTGCCGTGATCGACACTGCGGCGGACTCTGCCGCAGCCGTGGCCAAAGCGGCGGAGCGGCCAGCGCCTCCCGTGGAACAGGCGGCGAAGCAGCTCGCGGAGCAAAGCAACCTGATGCCGGCCGCGCGCAAGATGGTCGAGGACCACAAGCTCGATCCCAAGGTCATTGCCGGCAGCGGCCGCGACGGCCGCGTGACCAAGGCCGACGTCGTCGCGCACATGGAGGGCGGCTCCGTCGCCCGGCCGGCAGCGCCAGCTCCGGCGGCGGCGCAGGCTGCGGCGCCACGGCCTTCGCTGCCCGGAGTGCCGGCGCCGGTCAACGTGGACAAGCTGTTGGCCGACCGGCCCGAGCAGCGCGTGCCGATGTCGCGCTTGCGCGCGCGCGTGGCCGAACGCCTGCTGCAGTCCCAGGCCAGCGCCGCGATCCTGACCACGTTCAATGAAGTCAATATGCAGCCGGTGCTGGATCTGCGCAGCAAACACAAGGAGATGTTCGAGAAGGAACATGGCGTCAAGCTCGGCTTCATGTCCTTTTTCGTCAAGGCCGCGGTGTACGCGCTGAAGAAATTCCCGCTGGTGAACGCTTCGGTCGACGGCAACGAAATCGTCTACCACGGCTATTTCGATATCGGCGTCGCCGTGGGCAGCCCGCGCGGGCTGGTGGTGCCGGTGCTGCGCGACGCAGACCAGATGAGTTTCGCCCAGATTGAAAAGACCATTGCCGATCTGGGCAAGCGTGCCGGTGAAGGCAAGCTTTCGATGGAGGAACTCACCGGCGGGACATTTTCCATTTCGAACGGCGGCGTGTTCGGCTCGATGCTGTCTACGCCCATCATCAACCCGCCGCAATCGGCGATCCTCGGCATCCACGCCACCAAGGAGCGCGCGGTGGTCGAGAACGGACAGATCGTGATCCGGCCGATGAACTATTTCGCGCTGTCCTACGATCACCGCATCATCGACGGGCGCGAGGCGGTGCTGTCCCTGGTGGCGATGAAGGAGGCGCTGGAAGATCCGGTGCGCCTGCTGCTGGAACTTTGATTCGCGCCGCTGAGCCCGCGCGGGGTGCGGGCGATAAACAAACCACACACCTCAGGTTCACGGCGTTTAAGCGAAGGTCTCAATCATGCTCAAGTCATACGAAGTAGTCGTCATCGGCGCCGGTCCCGCGGGCTATGTCGCGGCAATCCGCTGCGCGCAGCTCGGCTTTTCCACCGCGGTCATCGACGAGTGGAAGAATGAAAAGGGTGAAAGCAAGCTCGGCGGCACCTGCCTAAACGTAGGCTGCATCCCGTCCAAGGCGCTGCTTGAATCCTCGGAGAACTACGAGCGCGTGGCGTACAAATTCGGCAACCACGGCATATCCGTGACCGGCGCGAAAATAGACGTAGCCAAAATGCAGGCGCGCAAGGACAAGATCGTGTCCCAGCTCACCGGCGGCATCGAGATGCTTTTCAAGAAGAACAAGATCACCTGGCTCAAGGGGCACGGCAAGTTCTCGGGCAGCGGCGAGAAGTACATGATCGAAGTCAGCGATGGCGGTTCGCCCGAGATCGTGGAGGCGAACCACGTCATTGTCGCCACCGGTTCGACCGCGCGCCATTTGCCCGGGCTGGCGGTGGACAACGAAACGATATGCGACAACGTAGGCGCGCTTGCGCTCAACGCAGTGCCGGAAAAACTCGGCGTCATCGGCGCCGGCGTGATCGGACTGGAACTGGGCAGCGTTTGGCGGCGCCTGGGTGCCAAAGTCACCATTCTGGAAGCCCTGCCCAATTTTCTTGGCGCAGCGGACGACGCTGTGGCCAGGGAAGCGTGGAAAGTGTTCGTCAAGGAGCAGGGACTGGAGATCAAGCTGGGCGTGAAGATCGGCAAGGTCAGCCGCGGCAAACGCGGGCTCACGGTAGAGTATGAAACCGCCGAAGGCAAACAGGCGCTGGACTGCAACAAGCTCGTCGTGTCGGTCGGACGCGTTCCCAACACGCACGACCTCGGCGCCGCGACCGTGGGGCTGAAGATCGACGAGCGCGGTTTCATCGAAGTGGACGAACATTGCCGCACCAGCCTGCCCAATGTATACGCGGTCGGCGACGTGGTGCGCGGCCCGATGCTTGCACACAAGGGCATGGACGAGGGGGTGATGGCGGCCGAGCGCATTGCCGGCCAGGCGGGTTACGTCAATCTGGATACGATTCCCTGGGTTATCTATACCGCGCCCGAAATTGCCTGGGTGGGCAAGTCCGAGCAGCAGTTGAAAGCCGAAGGCGTGGCCTACCGCGCGGGCCAGGTGCCGTTCTCGCACAACGGCCGCGCCCTGGGACAGGACGAGACCGCCGGGTTCGTGAAGATTCTCGCCGACGCCAAGACCGATCGCGTCCTCGGCATTCATATCATTGGTTCGCACGCATCGGAGATGATCGCAGAAGCGGTGATGGCGCTGGAATTCGGTGCCAGCTCCGAAGACATCGCGCGCATCTGCCACGCGCATCCTTCCTTGTCGGAAGTGACGCACGAAGCGGCCCTGGCGGTGGATAAGCGGGCTATACATTCATAGATGGGGACCTCTAATAATTGTCATTCTGAGGCCGGAGGCCGAAGAATCTGCTTCTTGCGCTCTATGAAAAGCAGATTCCTCGCTTTGCTCGGAATGACATGATGTGGATTATTAGAGTGCTCAAATACCAGCTTCTTTGATCAGAGGACAGAACATGGAAAAATTCAAGGCCTATCGCATCAACGAGGTGGACAAGAAAACTGTAGCCGGATTCGTCGATATGACCCAAAACGAACTCGACCCCGGCGAGGTGCTGATCCGGGTCGCCTATTCGGGGGTCAATTACAAGGACGCGCTGGCCGCCACCGGCGCGGGCAAAGTCATCCGCCGCTACCCCTGCGTCGGCGGCATCGACCTGTCAGGCACGGTGGTCGAGTCGAGCGACGCGCGCTTCAACAAAGGCGACGCGGTGATTGCGACCAGCTACGACATCGGCGTGGCGCACCACGGCGGCTACGCGGAATATGCACGCGTGCCGGCCGACTGGGTAGTGCCCATGCCCAAAGGGCTGAACCTGTTCGAGTCCATGGCGCTGGGTACCGCGGGCTATACCGCGGCATTGGGCGTGGTGCGCATGGAGGCGAATGGCCTCGCGCCGGCCAACGGGCCGGTGATCGTCTCCGGCGCGAGCGGCGGCGTAGGCTCGATCGCTGTTGACCTGCTTGCCGGACTCGGCTATCACGTGGTCGCGCTGACCGGCAAGGAGAGCGAGACCGACTATCTCAAGGGCCTGGGCGCGAAGGAGGTGAAGCTGCGCCAGAGCCTGGACCTCGCCAAGATCCG
>DATKUQ010000120.1:0-4636 GCA_035530495.1 Burkholderiales bacterium | reverse complement strand
TCTTGCGCCAGCTCTGATCGTCGCCGGTGAACATGCAAAAGTTCTCGGCCGCCCATCCAGTCGATGAATAGGTCCAGTCCGCGCCCACGTAGTCGAAGATCTTCCACAGCGGCCCCATTTCCTCGGGCTCCGTGGCCGGCTCGCGCGAATTCTGGTTGACGAAAAAGTACGCCCCCTGCTTGTCGATCGGCGCCTCGAGGCGCGCGAAGCGATCGCCCTGCTCGCGTACCGATATCACCGTCTCCTCGACGGCCTCGACGAAATCCTCCTGTTGCAGCCCCATCGCGCTGGTCCCCGGAAAGCGCAACTGCGCCTCGCAGGAGCGCACGATCCCCTTGGGTTTCTTCTCCGTCGGCCAGGCGCCTCGGGCCAGACCCACCAGCACCGAGACGTCGATGCTCATCGGGCAGATGTACTTGCAGCGCTGGCATTGGGTGCAGGTCCAGACCCACGGCGTGGTGGACAGCTCCTCGTTCATGTCCAGCATGGCCATGCGGATGAAACGCCGCGGATCCATGCCTTCGAGGCCGGAGGCGGGGCAGCCCGCGGAGCACAGCCCGCAGCTCAGGCAGGCATCGTAGCTGGCGCCGGCGGGCAGCAGCTCGCGCGCGGCGGCCTTGAAGTCTATCGTCCGGGTTGCGGTGGGGGAGACGGTGTTCATCAGCCTGCTATGCGTGGCGTATTGTTCCGCCTAATTGTTCTATAGCGCAGCCGGCTGCATATTGATTGAGGTCATATCCGGCGCTGCTTGATAGCCCGAGCCCTTGCGCCGCCTTTGCGGTGGCATCCGTTCGGGCTACAGCCCGAGCCCTTGCACCGCTATTACGATGGCATCCGTTCGGGCTTTACAGCCCGAGCCGTTGCACCGCTATTACGATGGCATCCGTTCGGGCTTACAGCCCGAGCCGTTGCCATATGGTCGACACCAGCGCGGCCTGGTTCATGGTGTAGAAATGCAGGCCGGGCGCGCCTTCGGACAGCAGGCGGTCGCACAGCTCGGTGACCACGTCCAGGCCGAAGCTGCGGATCGACGCGATGTCGTCGGCGTAGCTTTGCAGCCGCAGCCGCAGCCAGCGCGGAATCTCCGCGCCGCAGGCATCCGAAAACCGCGCGAGCTGCGAGAAATTGGCGATCGGCATGATGCCGGGCACGATCGGCAGATCCATGCCCAGCGCTTCGCAGTCGTCGATGAAACGGAAGTAGGCGTCGGCGTTGAAGAAATACTGGGTGATCGCAGCGTTGGCGCCGGCGTCGACTTTGCGTTTGAAAGCTTTCAGATCGTCCTGGGCCGTGCGCGCCTGCGGATGGATCTCGGGATAGCAGGCGACTTCGATATGGAAATGATCGCCCGTGGTCTCGCGGATGAATTGCACCAGCTCGCTGGCGTAGCGCAGTTCGCCTGCGCCGGCCGCGCCCGAAGGCAGGTCGCCGCGCAGCGCGACGATATGGCGCAGGCCATGCGACTTGTACAGCGCCAGCGTGGCGGCGAGATCGGCGCGGGAGGAACCGACGCAGGACAGGTGCGGCGCGGAATCGCCGCCGTCCTTCTTGATTTCGAGCACCGCTTCCAGCGTGCGCTCGCGCGTGGAGCCGCCGGCACCGTAGGTGACGGAGAAGAATCTGGGTTTGAGCTGTATCAGCTGCTTCCAGGTGGCGCGCAGCTTCTCCATCCCCTCCGGCGTTTTCGGCGGGAAGAACTCAAAGCTGAAAGTCCGCGGGTATTTTTTCTGCGATTCCATGTCGGCAAGCAGCGCCGCGGAAAAAGGGGCTGCTCCACCCCCTTTGCGGCCGCTGCTGTTCTTTAGTAGCGGTACGAGTCCGGCTTGTACGGGCCCTGTTTCGGCACGCCTATGTACGCCGCCTGCGCGTCGCTAAGCTCGGACAGCATGGCGTTGAGTTTTTTCAGCTGCAAGCGCGCGACTTTCTCGTCCAGGTGCTTGGGCAGCACGTAGACGCCGACCGGGTATTTGCCGGAACCCTTCTGCGCTTCGGTCCAGATCTCGATTTGCGCCAGCGTCTGGTTGGCAAAGGAAGAGGACATGACGTAGGAGGGGTGGCCGGTGGCGCAGCCCAGGTTCACCAAGCGGCCCTTCGCCAGCATGATGATGCGTTTGCCGTCCGGGAATATGATGTGGTCCACCTGAGGCTTGATCTCCTCCCACTTGTATTTTTCCACCGAGGCGACGTCGATTTCGTTGTCGAAGTGGCCGATGTTGCAGACGATGGACTGATCTTTCATTTTCTGCATGTGGTCGTGCGTGATCACATGGTAGTTGCCGGTGGCGGTGACGAAAATGTCGGCTTTGTCGGCGGCGTACTCCATAGTGACCACGCGATAGCCTTCCATCGCCGCCTGCAGCGCGTTGATCGGGTCGATTTCGGTGACCCAGACCTGCGCCGACAGCGCGCGCAGCGCCTGCGCGCAGCCTTTGCCCACGTCGCCGTAGCCGCACACCAGAGCGACCTTGCCGGCGATCATCACGTCGGTCGCGCGCTTGATGCCGTCGACCAGCGATTCGCGGCAGCCGTACAGGTTGTCGAACTTCGACTTGGTGACCGAATCGTTGACGTTGATCGCCGGGAAAGCGAGTTTGCCCTCCTTGTGCATCTGGTACAGGCGATGGACGCCGGTGGTGGTTTCCTCGGTCACGCCCTTCACCGCGGCGAGACGTTTCGAATACCAGCCGGGCTCGGCTGCGAGCCGCTGCTTGATCGCCGCGTAGAGGCAGGTTTCCTCTTCGCTGGTCGGCTTGGCGAGCAGCGACGCGTCCTTTTCGGCGCGCGCGCCCAAGTGCAGCAGCAAGGTGGCGTCGCCGCCGTCGTCCAGAATCATGTTGGACAGCTGGCCGTCGGGCCAATCGAATATGCGGTGGGTGTAATCCCAGTATTCGGTGAGCGACTCGCCCTTATGGGCGAATACCGGCGTGCCGCCGGCGGCGATTGCCGCCGCGGCGTGATCCTGGGTGGAGTAGATGTTGCACGACGCCCAGCGCACTTGCGCGCCCAGTGCCTGCAGGGTCTCGATCAGCACCGCCGTCTGAATGGTCATGTGCAGCGAGCCGGTGATGCGCGCGCCCTTGAGCGGTTGTTTCGCGGCGTATTCCTCGCGGATCGCCATCAGACCCGGCATTTCGGTCTCGGCGATGCGGATTTCCTTGCGCCCCCAGTCGGCCAGCGACAGGTCGGCGACTTTGCAGTCGGTGAAAGTCTTGCTTTTCGGTATTGCGCCCATTACGCGCTCCTTTCATTCAATTAGAAGGTTCGCGAGCGCCGTTGCAGGTTGTGGACACCTCGAGCCTGGCGGGTTGGGAAACCCGTCGCAACGCTCCTCGAGGGACGCGCATTTTAACCCAATTCGGGCGCGGGGCGCAAAGGCAGGCACTCTGCTCGCCTCTTGTCGCAGCGGGCTGAGCGCGCCGACGCACAAAAGAAAATGGGCGGCTAGGCCGCCCATCGTTGCTGCAGCCGGGGAGGCCGGCTCTAGGCCACAGCCGCTATCTTGATGCCGGCATCGGCGGCAAGCGCTTGCGCCTTGTCCGTCGCTTCCCAGGTGAACTCCGGCTCGTCGCGACCGAAGTGGCCGTAGGCCGCTGTTTTTTCGTAGATCGGGCGCAGCAGATCGAGCATTTGTACGATGCCTTTCGGGCGCAGGTCGAAATGCCTCTGCACCAACTCGGAAAGTTTCTCGTCGGAGATCTTGCCGGTGCCGAAGGTCGTGACCATGACGCTGGTCGGGCGCGCCACGCCGATCGCGTAGGACACCTGGATCTGGCACTTGCTCGCCAGGCCCGCGGCGACCACATTCTTGGCGACGTAGCGTGCCGCGTAGGCGGCGGAGCGGTCCACTTTGGACGGATCCTTGCCGGAGAAAGCGCCGCCGCCGTGCGGCGCCGATCCGCCGTAGGTGTCGACGATGATCTTGCGCCCGGTCAGGCCGCAATCGCCCTTGGGGCCGCCGATCTCAAAGGCGCCGGTCGGGTTGACCAGGTACTTGATCTGGCTCTTGACGAGATGCTTGGGCAGTATCGGCTTGATGATCTGCTCGATCACCGCTTCTTCGATCTGCTTGTGCGTCATTCCGGAGGCATGCTGGGTAGACAGCAACACGGTGTCGATCAACTCCGGCTTGCCGTCGGTGTAGCGTATGGTGACCTGCGATTTGGCATCGGGGCGCAGCCAGGGCAAGCGCCCATCGCGGCGCAATTCGGACTGGCGCTCGACCAGACGGTGCGACAGGTGGATCGCCAGCGGCATCAGCTGCGGGGTTTCATCGCAGGCGTAGCCGAACATGAGCCCCTGGTCGCCCGCGCCCTGGTCGAGATCCGCTCCCCGGTCCACGCCCTGGGCAATGTCCTTGGACTGCTCGCCGTAGGCCACGATCACGGTGCAGGTATGCGTGTCGAAGCCGATTTTCGGGTCGTCATAGCCGATGCGTTTGATGGTTTTGCGCGCGACCTCGTTGAAATTTACGCGTGCGCCGGTCGTGATTTCGCCGGCGAGCACCACGAGGTTGTCCTTGACCAGGGTCTCGGCCGCCACTCGGGAGGTTTTGTCCTGCGCTAGAATGGCGTCCAGAACGGCATCGGAAATCTGGTCGGCGACCTTGTCCGGATGGCCTTCCGAGACCGACTCCGAG
>DATKUQ010000119.1:0-9898 GCA_035530495.1 Burkholderiales bacterium | reverse complement strand
AAGAGGAAGCGGGCCGGCGTGCATTTGCGTTAGCGTGAGATCGTTCATATGCCAATGGCGATGGCTAAGGTTAAAATGGAGCCATAATGCTTGCCGACACGGCGCCGCGGTCTGCAGCTGCCAAGCTTGCGGACCGGGGGGTGCGCGCTAGGGCGTCGCTGAGACGACGGGGGAACAAGCAAGCAGGCGACCAAAGGGAACTAGCCTAGTGGACCAAAGCTTCGAATCGGATCTGAGTCTTCAGATCGGCAAGTACGACATACTCAGACAGCTCGGCAAAGGTGCGACAGGGACGGTCTATCTCTCCGTCGACACCTTCTCCGGCAAGGAAGTCGCGCTCAAGGTGATCGAGCCCGAAGTATTCCGCGACCCGCAGTTCGGCGCGGTGTACCGCTCGCAGTTCCTGAACGAGGCCTCGCTTGCAGGCAAGCTGAAACACCCGCATATCGTGGCGATACTCGATGCGGTGGTACAGGAGGATTCGGGCCACATCGCGATGGAGGCGGTTCTGGGCGGCGACCTGTCGCAGCATGTCAGTGCCGATACGCTGCTTCCAGTGGCCGATGTGCTGCAGATCGGCTTTAAGTGCTGCGGCGCGCTCGCCTATGCGTTCAACGAGGGTATCGTCCACCGCGACATCAAGCCGGCGAACATCATGATCGCGCAGGGAACCGAAGTGAAAATCGCCGATTTCGGCGCCGCCCTGCTGCGCAAGGCGCAGTCGGTGCAGACGGCCAGCATCGGCTCGCCCTACTACATGTCGCCGGAACAGCTGGAGGAGGCGCCGCTCACTCACCATAGCGACATGTATTGCCTCGGGGTGGTGCTGTACGAACTCCTCACCGGGCAGAGGCCTTTTCAGGCCGAAAGCCTGCAAATGCTGGTGGAAAAGATTCTGCATCAGCAGGCCGCGCCGCCGAGCAGCCTGCGCCCTGCGCTGCCGCAGGAGATCGACCGCGTCGTGTTGCGCGCGATGGCCAAGAAACCGGAATTTCGCTACGCGACCTGGGCTGAATTTGCGCTCGCGCTATCCGACGTCGGCAAGCTGGTGCTGCCGCCCGAGGCCATCATGGATAGCGAGAAATACGTCGGGCTCAAGCGTGTGGAGATGCTGGCCAACCTTTCCGACGCGGAGTTGTGGGAACTGTCCGCGGCGGGAAACTGGACGCGCATCGCGGCGAAACAGGCCATCATTCGCGAGAACGAACCGGGAAAGAGCTTTTTCTTCCTCGCACAGGGACAGGTCAAGGTCACCTTGGACGGGCACTTGCTGAATACGATAGGCGAAGGGGAGAGTTTCGGGGAGATGGCCTACATCCGCGGCGGCGAGATGCCGCGGCATGCAACAGTGGAGTCCATGACGCCGATTTTGCTCGCCGAGTTCGATCCCGAGGCGCTGGGGCAGATGAGTGTGGGCGCACAATTGCATCTCACCCGCGCCTTGGTGCGCAACCTCGTGGACCGTCTGGATCTGGCCAATGCCAGACTTGCCAAATGAGCGCCGCGCGGTTTCGCGCTACGCCCAGGCCAGGCTGCTTGAATTGTCGTTGCAGCCGGTGTTCCGAGCCACGAACCACGAACCACGGATAAGGTATGAATAAAAATGTCGGAGTCATCGGACTGGGCGCGATGGGCCTGGGTGTCGCCAGATCGCTGTTGCGTGCTGGATTTCGCACCCACGCCTGCGATGTGCGGCGCGAGCTGCTGGCTGCCTTTGCGGCGGAGGGCGGGATTGCCTGCGCCACGCCGGCGGAGCTGGGCGCTGCCTGCGAAGTGGTGCTGACGCTGGTGGTGAATGCGCAGCAGACCGAAAGCGTGCTGCTGGGCGAGCAGGGCGCGGCCGGGGCGATGCGTTCGGGATCGGTGGTGATCGCAAGCGCCACCGTCGCCCCCGAATTCGCCGAATCGCTGGCGACCAGGCTCGCCGCGATGGGCATCGGCATGATAGACGCGCCGGTGTCGGGAGGCGCGGCCAAGGCGGCCAGCGGGCAGATGACCGTCATGGCCGCGGGAGCGCCGGAACATTTCGCCAAGGTCGAGGACGTGTTCAAGGCGATCGCGCAAAAGGTGTATCGCCTCGGCGACGCGCCCGGAGCCGGCTCCAAGGTGAAAATGATCAACCAGTTGCTCGCCGGCGTGCACATCGCCGCGGCGGCCGAAGCCATGGCCATGGGCATACGCGCAGGCGCCGACCCGGCGGTGCTGTACGAAGTCATCTCGAACAGCGCCGGCTCATCGTGGATGTTCCAGAATCGGGTGCCGCACATCCTCGCCGGCGACTACACGCCGCTATCGGCGGTGAACATCTTCGTCAAGGACCTGGGCATCGTGCTCGACACGGCGAAGAAGGCGGCGTTTCCGCTGCCGCTGACGGCAACCGCGCACCAGATGTTCCTGACGGCTGCGGCAGCCGGGCGCGGCGGCGAGGACGATGTGGCGGTGGTCAAGAATTTCCCGGGCATAGAGCTGCCGCAGAAGAAAGACTAACGGGCCATTTCAGAATTACCGAAATAGCCCCCGATTTTGGGGAGTATGAGGGGAGGCGCCCCGAAGGTAGTCCCCGTAGGGGATCCCACAAGAGGACTTCCTCCGGGGCGTATCCCCTCATATTGATAGAGGTGCTGAACCATGCTGCTCGGCTGCATCGCCGACGATTTCACCGGCGCTACCGATCTCGCCAACAACCTGGTGCGCAGCGGCATGCGCACGCTGCAGACCATAGGCGTGCCTGCGGTTCCGCTGGATGCTGAAGTCGATGCCGTGGTGGTGGCGCTCAAGTCGCGCACCATACCCGCGGCGGAGGCGGTGACGCAATCGCTGGCCGCGCTGGCCTGGCTCGAGCGCGCCGGCTGCCGCCAATATTATTTCAAGTACTGCTCGACGTTCGATTCGACGCCGCAGGGCAACATCGGGCCGGTGGCCGAGGCGCTGACGCACGCCTTGGGTGCGAACATCGTGATCGCCTGCCCCGCATTTCCGACCAACGGGCGCACGATCTACATGGGCAACCTGTTCGTGGGCGAAGTGCCGCTGTCGGAGTCGGGCATGCGCTATCACCCGCTCACGCCGATGACCGACTCCAACCTGGTGCGCGTGCTGCAGGCGCAGTCGCGCGGAAAGGTCGGCTTGGTCGCCTGGACCGCGGTGGCCGCGGGCGAGGCGGCGATTCGGGCGCGCTTCGACGCGCTGGTGGCGGAGGGCGTGCACCTCGCCGTGGTCGATGCGATCAACGATGCCGACCTGCATGCGATCGCCGCGGCCTGCGCCGACCACCCGCTGATCACCGCCGGCTCCGGCGTCGCCATCGGCTTGCCGGAGAATTTCCGCCGCGCGGGGCTGCTGCCGCCGCGCGCGGATGCGGCGGCATTGCCGCGCGCGCCGGGGCTGGCGGCAGTCATTTCGGGCTCCTGCTCGCAGGCGACCAACGAGCAGGTCGCGCACTGGGTCGAATCCGGCCGCGCGGCGATCCGCATCGACCCGTTCGATATCGCCGGCGGCGCAGACGTCGCCGCGCGCGCGCTGCAGCAGGCCGCCTCGCTGCTGGCGTCGCAGCCGGTGCTGTTCTACGCTACGGCCGCGCCGCAAGAGGTAAAGGCGGTGCAGGCGAGACTCGGCGTGGCGGAGGCGGGCGCCCTGGTCGAGCGCGCGTTGGCGGACATCGCGCGGGGCCTGATCGCGCACGGCGTGACGCGGCTGGTCGTCGCCGGCGGCGAAACCGCAGGCGCGGTGGTGCAGGCGCTGGGCATAGAGGCGCTGAAGATCGGGCCGCAGATCGATCCCGGCGTGCCCTGGACCGCGACGCAGGGGGCGCAGCCCATCCTGCTCGCGCTCAAGTCGGGCAACTTCGGCAGCCGCGATTTTTTTGCGAAGTCGCTGGCCATGCTGGACGGAGGTTCGAAGTGAAAGAGCAGATGCTGCGCGAACAGATCTGCGAACTCGGCCGCTCGATGTTCGAGCGCGGCCTCACGCACGGCAGCACCGGCAATATCAGCGCGCGCTGCGACGAGGGCTGGCTGCTCACGCCCACAGGAACCAGCCTGGGCAAGCTTGATCCGGCGCGCCTGTCCAAGCTCGACTGGGAGGGCAAACTCGTTTCGGGCGATCGGCCGTCGAAGGAAAACTTTCTGCATCTGGCGATGTACCAGGAGCGCGCGCGCAACCAGGCGGTGATCCATCTGCATTCCACCCACTCGGTCGCGGTGTCGGTGCTGCAGGAGCTGGATCCCGCCGATGTGCTGCCGCCGCTTACCGCCTATTATGTAATGCGCATCGGCAGTCTGCCGCTGGTGCCCTACTACGCGCCGGGGGACATGCAGCTCGCGCAAGCCGTGCGCGGTCTAGCCGGCAGGCACCATGCGCTGCTGCTCGCCAATCACGGCCCCGTGGTCGCCGGCACCAGCCTCGACGCCGCCGCCGATGCGGTGGAAGAGCTGGAAGCCACGGCCAAGCTGCACTTGTTGCTGCAGGGGCGGCAGGTGCGTACGCTTACGAAGGAGCAGATCGCCGACATCCGCCAGCGCTACCCTGCGGACTGAACCTTATTTTAGGAAGAACGCCATGCCCAGATTCGCCGCCAACCTGTCGATGATGTACCAGGAGCACGCTTTTCTGGATCGCTTCGGCGCTGCCGCGCAGGACGGATTCAAGGGAATCGAATTCCTGTTTCCCTATGCGCACCCGGCGGCGGACATCCGCGCACGCCTGGCCGAGCACGGCCTGACGCAGGCCCTGTTCAACGGGCCTCCGGGGGATTGGGACGCGGGCGAACGCGGCCTCGCTTCGCTGCCGGGGCGCGAAGCCGAATTCAGGCAAAGCGTCGACACCGCGCTGGAATACGCGCGCGTGCTCGGCAACGAGCGCGTGCACCTGATGGCCGGGCTGATCCGCCCCGGGGAGGAGCGCGCGCGCCACCGCGAAATCTATGTGAGCAACCTCTCCTATGCTGCGAAACAGGCCGCCTCGGCCGGCGTCACCGTCGTGATCGAGCCGATCAACACGCGCGATATTCCGGGCTTCTTCCTCAACCGCCAGGACGAGGCGCACGCCGTATGCACCGAAGTCGGCGCGGCGAATCTCAAGGTGCAGATGGATTTTTACCATTGCCAGATCGTAGAGGGCGATCTGGCAATGAAGCTGCGGCAATATATCGCCGGCATCGGGCATATCCAGGTCGCGGGGGTGCCCGAACGCCACGAGCCCGATCTGGGCGAGATCAACTACCCCTACCTGTTCGGGCTGATGGATGAACTCGGCTACGCCGGCTGGGTCGGTTGCGAGTATCGTCCAAAGGCCGGGACCAGCGCCGGGCTGAACTGGTTGCGGCCGTGGCTGTGAGCCTGCCAGCCGTGAGCGGAACTGCGTCGGGTAAGCCCGGCGGGCAGGGCGGGGACGCGCTGCTGCATCTTCTGGCGGACAATGTGCCGGCGCTGATCGCATATTACGAGCCGAAGAGCCTGCGCTGCATATTCGCCAACAAGGCCTATGCCGAAGCGAACGGCTGGAGCGTAGACGCCATCGTCGGCAAGACCGTGCGCGAAGCCATCGGCGAGGAGGCGTGGCGCATCATAGAGCCGCAGGTGCAGCGCGTACTCAAGGGGGAGACCGTCGAGTACATACGCCCCATGACCCTGCCCAACGGCGAGCAGCGCGCGATCGAGGTCCACCTGATCCCGCATTTCGACGAGCGCTCGCAGATGCTCGGCGCGTTCGTGCTGATCACCGACATCACCCGCTACCAGCTCGCCGAGCGCGTCGTCCGCGAGAGCGAGGAACGCTTGCGCAAATTCGCCGCTGCAACCAACGAAGGGATTTTCTTCCACAAGAACGGCATCCTGCTCGATGTCAACGAGGCGCTGCTCGGGATCATGGGCTACGCACGCGAGGAGATGATCGGGAAAAGTGTGCTGGAGTTCGTGCCGCCCGAGTGGCACGAGAAGATGACGGAGTACATGCGCTCGGGGGGCGAGGAGCCCTACGAGGCCGAAGTGGAACACAAGAAAGGCCACAGGATCGCGGTGGAGATAGTGGGCAAGACCGTTACCCTCAACGGCGAGGCGCACCGGCTGGGGGCGCTGCGCGACATCACCGCGCGCAAGCATTCCGAGGCGCGCATCCAGTATCTCGCACATCACGATATGCTCACCGGCCTGCCCAACCGCGCCTACCTGACCGAGCGCCTGACCACGATCCTGGCGCTGGCCCGGCGCCATGGCACGCTGGTGGCGATCATGTTCATCGATCTGGACAATTTCAAGACCATCAACGATTCGCTCGGCCATCACGTGGGCGACGTTCTGCTCAAGCAGGTCGCGGTGCGCATCAAGGAAGTGCTGCGCGAAGCCGACATGGTGTCGCGCCTCGGCGGCGACGAGTTCCTGGTGATCCTTGCCGATTTCGCCGCGCCCGACGATGCGGCCAAGGTCGCGGAAAAGCTGCTGCAGGTCATCTCCGCGCCGGTCGAACTCGAAGGCCGGCAGCTTCGCACCAACGCCAGCATCGGCATCAGCGTGTTCCCGCGCGACGGCGACAATGCCGATGACCTGATCCGCCGCGCGGACGCGGCAATGTACAGCGCCAAGGACCACGGCCGCGGCCACAGCCGCTTCTACACCCCGGGGCTGGTGGACGAAGGCGTTGCAACGCTGGAGCAGGAGTCGCAGCTGCGCCAGGCGGTGCAGCGCGGCGAATTCGTGCTGTACTACCAGCCGCAACTGCGCGTCGGCGACCTGCAACTGACCGGCATCGAGGCGCTGGTGCGCTGGCGCCACCCCGAGCGCGGCATGATCGATCCGTCTGAATTCATCGAATTCGCCGAGGCGAGCGGACTGATCGACGAGATCGGACTCTACGTGCTGCGGGAAGCTTGCCGCCAGAATATGGTGTGGCAGGCCGCCGGCCATCCCGCATTGCCGATTTCCGTCAACGTGTCGGCCGCCCAGTTCCACCGCGGCGACCTGGTGGCCAGCGTGCAGCGGGTGCTGGACGAGACCGGCCTCGAAGGCCGCTATCTGGAGCTCGAGCTGACTGAAAGCCTGCTGATGGACAAGGACATCGTCGGCAGCGCGCTGGCAGGATTGCGCGCGCTCGGCGTCAGGATCACGATCGACGACTTCGGCACCGGCTATTCCTCGCTCGCCTATCTGAAGCGCTATCCGATCGACAAGCTCAAAATCGACCGTTCCTTCATCGACGATCTGGGCACCGACGCGGATGAACGCGCCATCGCCATCGCCATTATCAATCTGGCGAAAACGCTGAAGCTCACGGCGCTGGCCGAAGGCGTGGAGCGCCAGGAGCAGCTCGATTTTCTGCGCGCGAACGGCTGTGACGAATTTCAGGGCTACCTGGCGGGCAATCCGGTTCCGGCAGAAGCGTTCGCCGCTTTCACTCAATAGGAACTTGTATGACCGGGCTGAGCGATTCGATTGCGCATTTCGTCAGCGGCGGCCTTGCGGTGCCGGACGAGGCGGCGCGCATCGTGCGCACCGGCTTCATCGATGCCGTCGCCACCATGATCGCAGGCAGAAACGAGCCCGTGGTGGGCATCGTGCAGCAGTTCGTCGCGGCGCGGCTTTCCGCGGCACGCGAAGCGCGCGTGCTGTTCGGGGCGGGGCGCGCGAGCGCAGCCGATGCCGCGCTGATCAACGCCACAGCCGCGCATGCGCTCGACTACGACGACGTCGCGCTGGGCGGCCATCCGAGCGCGGTGCTGGTGCCGGCGGTGCTGGCTGAGGGCGAGCGCTTGGGCGCATCCGGCGCGGAGGCGCTGCGCGCTTATCTCGTGGGCTACGAAGTCTGGGCCGAGCTGCTGTCACGCGAGCCCGATGCCTACCACCTCAAAGGCTGGCATCCGACCGCGGTGATGGGCACGGTGGGCGCGGCCGCCGCCGTGGCGCATCTGCACCAGCTTTCCCCTGCAAACTGCCGCAATGCGCTCGCTGTAGCAGCGAGCATGGCGAGCGGGCTGGTAGCCAATTTCGGTACCATGACCAAGCCGCTGCACGCCGGCCGCGCCGCGGCCGGCGCGATCGAGGCGGTGCGGCTCGCGGCGATGGGGCTCACCGCCGCGCCAGACGCGTTCGAGCATCAGGCGGGTTTCCTCGCGGCGCTTTCGCCCAAGGGCCGCGCCGAGCGTGAGCGCGCGGCGTCCGGCCTGGGCCGGCAGTTGCGCATTCTGGATGCCGGCCTGTCGATAAAAAAGTACCCGATGTGCTATTCGGCGCACCGCGTGATCGACGCCTTGCTCGATCTCGCCAAAGCGCATGACCTCAAGCCGCAGGACGTGGTGCACGTCGACGCCACCATAGGCGAGGCACAGGCCTCGATGCTGCGCAACCACGCGCCGGCAACCGGGCTCGAAGCCAAGTTCAGCCTCGAATTCGCGATTGCGTCGGCGCTGGTCGCGCGCAAGGTCGGGTTGGCGCAGCTCACGGACGCATTCGTGGCGCAAGCGCCGCTGCGCGAGCTGATGGGAAAGGTACGCATTGCGACCGTGGACACACGCTGCCCGATAGAGCCGGTGTTCGCGCTGAACGACCGGGTGGTGCTCGAACTGCGCGACGGACGCAAGCTGGACTCGGGCGAGATCCGCTTTGCGCGCGGCAATGCCAAGCTGCCGCTGCGGGAAGAGGAACTCAAGGCAAAGTTTCTGGATTGCGTCTCCGGCGCGGAGCGCCTCGATGCAGATCGCCTGTACCGTGTCCTGAACAGACTGGACGAGCAGGAAAGCCTGCGCACGCTGGGATGAAGCGTGGTTCGTTAAACGTGATTCGTGGTTCGTTGTTCGTACCACGACCCACAAACCACGACACGCGACCCACGAACCACGATGACGCCGATAGCGTTCGGCTCATTTTCCCTTGAAAACGGGCTTGCGCTTTTCGTTGAAGGCCTTGATGCCCTCGTAGCGGTCCTCGGTTTCCACCAGGTGGTTGTAGGCCTCGACTTCGAAGCGGAAGGCGGTCTTCAGTTCCATCTGCATGCCGTAGCGCACCGATTTCTTCACCTGGCGGATGGACAAGGGCGCGTTGCCGGCAATGGCGCGCGCGGTGTCGAGCACCTTCGGCATGAGTTCGCCCGGCTCGCATAGCGCGTTCACCACGCCCCAGTCGTACGCCTGCTGCGCAGAGAATGGGCGCGCGGTCATGATGATTTCCTTGGCGCGGCGCTCGCCCACCGCGCGCGGCAGGTTCTGCGTGCCGCCGGCGCCGGGCATGATGCCCAGCGTCACTTCGGTCAGAGCAAAGCGCGCGCTGTGCACGGCGTAGGCGAAGTCGCAGGAGAGCACGGCTTCGAAACCGCCGGCATAGGCGTGGCCGTTGACCGCCGCGATCACCGGCACAGGCAGGTCCGTCATGGCCCAATAATGGCGCTCGAACAATTCATGCTGGCGCCGCCATTGCTCGCGCGTCATGCCGTTGCGTTCCTTCAGGTCGGCGCCGGCACAGAACACCTTGTCGCCCGCGCCGGTGAGCACCACGCAGCGCACATCCCCTGCGTCTTCGGTCAGGCGCGTCCACAGGTCGAGAAAATCGCGGCCCATCTGCGTGTTGAGCGCATTGGCGATCTCCGGCCGGTTTAGGGTTACCAGCAGCACGTGCGGTGCGGCGATCTCGGTCTTGAGGGTCTGGTATTCGGGTAGTTCCATGGGTTCATGACTCCTTGATTTTCAAAAAGCCTTCGGTGTGCTCGTACGGCTTTGCCGGGCGGCTGCGGATTCTGCACGGCAAGGGCGCGCTGTCCGGCCGTATGCTCGGTCGCTGTTTCAACTCTTGGCGCTGCCGAGAAAGCGCTCGCTCCAGCTCGCGTAATCGGCATCGCGGCTGAGCTGCTGCATCAGTTGCGCGGAAGCGATGTTTGCGAGCTTCGCCGGCGGCGTGCCTTCGCGCAGTGCTTTCAT
>DATKUQ010000118.1:0-7470 GCA_035530495.1 Burkholderiales bacterium | reverse complement strand
CAGCGCGAATATCGTCCATGGCGGCGTATGTGCGGCGGCGAGTATCCCGCCGCCGATGGACCCGACAAACGCGACGTTGGAGTACGCGACCACCTGCGCCAGCGCCTCGCCGAACTCGCTTACCGTGTCGATTCGCCGGGGGGCGCCCGCATAGTCGGCAGAAAATTACGCTGGCTTGCCTTACTAGCCCGAAATTTTCATGCCACAAGCGCATTCCGCCGCCGCGGGCCGCAGCGCTTGGGGTATGCTACGCCGCTTGGAGGTGTCCATGACTATTGCAAGCCAAACCCTGGCCGGCAGCAAGCCGGCGCAAATGAAGTCGAAGGCGACGGAATGGTCCGTCGAGGCCGTCGCGGAATTGTACGCGCTGCCTTTCAACGAACTGCTGTATCGGGCGCAGGAAATTCATCGCGCGCATTTTGCTGCGGGCGAAATTGAACTCGCGACCCTGCTCTCGATCAAGAGCGGCGGCTGCCCGGAGGATTGCGCTTACTGTCCGCAGGCGGCGCGTTACCACACCGGCGTCAAGGCGGAGAAATTGCTGCCCTTGAAGCAAGTCGTCGCCGCCGCCGAGGCGGCGAAGCAAAACGGCGCGACGCGCTTCTGCATGGGCGCGGCGTGGCGCGAGCCGAAAGCGCGCGATATCGAGAAAGTGCAGGCGATGGTGAGCGCGGTCAAGGCTCTAGGGCTCGAGACCTGCGCCACTCTGGGCATGCTCGACGATACTCAGGCGCAGCAGCTGAAGCAGTCGGGTCTCGATTACTACAACCATAACCTGGACACGGCGCCGGAGTTCTACGGCAAGATCATCAGCACGCGGGTATACCAGGAGCGCCTCGACACGCTCGGCCACGTGCGCAAGGCCGGCATCAAGGTCTGTTGCGGCGGCATCGTCGGCATGGGCGAATCGCGGCAGCAGCGCGCCGGGCTGATCGCGCAACTCGCGAACCTCGATCCGTATCCCGAGTCGGTGCCGATCAACCACCTGGTGCAGGTTCCGGGCACGCCGCTGCACGGGACCGAGCCGCTCGATCCGCTGGAATTCGTGCGCACTATCGCGGTGGCGCGCATCACCATGCCGCGCGCCCGGGTGCGTCTGTCGGCCGGCCGGCGCGAACTCGGCGAAGCGGTGCAGGCGCTGTGTTTCCTCGCCGGCGCGAACTCGATTTTCTACGGCGACAAGCTGCTGACGACCGGCAACCCGGAGGCGGAAGCCGACCGCGAGTTGCTGGCGAAACTCGGCTTGAGGACGCGCGCCGAGGGCGGCGCGGCCTGCGCCGATTGCAGCAGGGCGTCGCCTGTGCCGGCGGGCTGAGCCTTCCTGCGGATTTCGGCGAGCGGGACGCCGGCGTGGAGCCGGCGCCGGCCTACACGCGTTCGATGATGATGGCCAGGCCCTGGCCTACGCCGATGCACAGGCTGACGGCCGCGTAGCGGCCGTTCATGCGCTCCAACTGGCGCGCCGCGGTCAGCGCGACGCGTGCGCCGGAAGCGCCCAGCGGGTGGCCGATCGCGATCGCGCCGCCGTTCGGGTTGATGCGTGGATCCTTGAAATCGAGCTTGAGCAGATTGAGGCAGGCGAGTACCTGGCTGGCGAAGGCCTCGTTGATTTCGATGATGTCCAGGTCGGAGAGTTTGAGTCCGGCGCGCTCGCAGGCGAGCGGTATGGCGAAAGCGGGGCCTACGCCCATGATGCGCGGTTCGACCGCAGCCGCGGCGCCGGCAAGGATGCGCACCATCGGCTTCTTGCCGTTTTTCTCGCCCCATTGCCTGCTGCCGACCACCAGCGCGGCGGCGCCGTCGTTGACCCCTGAAGCGTTGCCGGCGGTTACCACGCCGCCTTCGAACAGGGGCTTCAGCTTGGTCAGCGATTCCATCGTCGTGTCGCGGCGCGGATGCTCGTCGACATCGACCACGACGGGCGGCACATCCTTCTTCTTCGTCGGCAAGGCGATCGGGTGAATCTCGCCCTTGTAGAAGCCTTCCGCTTCCGCCTTCACGTATTTCTGCTGCGAGGCGAGGGCGAACGCGTCGGCTTGGGCGCGCGTCACGCTGAAGTCCTTGGCGACGTTGTCGCCGGTTTCCGGCATGGAATGGTTGCCGAACTGCTTGGCGAAGCGGGGATTGGTGAAGCGCGCGCCGATCGAAGTGTCGTACATCTTCACGTTGCGCGAGTAGGCGGACTCGGACTTGCCCATGACGTAGGGTGCGCGCGACATGCTCTCCACGCCGCCGGCGATATAGAGTTCGCCCTCGCCGCAGCTGATTGCGCGCGCGGCGTCCAGGGTCGCCTGCAGGCCGCTGGCGCACAGCCGGTTGACGGTCGCCCCCGGCGTGGTCGGCGGCAGGCCGGCCAGCAGCGCGGCAAAGCGCGCGACGTTGCGGCAGTCCTCGCCCGCCTGGTTGACGTTGCCGAGCAGCACGTCGCTGATTTGCTCGGGCTTGATTCCGGCTTTGCGGACCACTGCCGCGATGAGCTCGGCCGCCAGATCGTCCGGCCGCACCGGCGCGAGCTTGCCCGCGTGCCGGCCGAAAGGGGAACGAAGTCCATCGTAAATGTAGGCATCCAACATGATTGTGTAATCTCCTGAGTGTAGATTCGGTGGAGGCGCTGAGCTGAAGCAGCGGGGGAATTTCTGGCGATTTTACCTCTAATCCGGAGAGCGGACAGGGGCGCTTGGCATCGAATCCGGATAGGGATGCCCGTCACGAACTCCTTGCCAGCGATGGCGGCCGGGACGATACTTTAGGGAAACGAACGGCCCGACAGAGAGTCGAACGAAAAATGGGTATCCGGTGAAACAGTGCATTTTGGAGGAGGGCAGGCAGCCATGTACAAGAAGATCCTGATGGCTTACAACGGATCGCGCGAGGGACGCGCGGCGCTGCTGGAAAGCGCCGAGATCGCGGAATTCATCAAGGCCGAAACGCATCTATTGGCAGTCGCCGGAATGCCGCCCAGTTTGTTTCTTACCGAGGGGTTTCTGCCCGAGGAACTGCTGGAAGAGGAGAAAAAGCGCACGCAGGAGATCCTCGACGAGGGAATACAGCTGCTCAAGGATCAGGGTTTCGATACCATCGGCCATCTCACGGTGGGCGAGCCGGTGGAGGAGATCTGTCGCGTCGCTACCGAACTCGGGGCTGATCTGATCGTCCTCGGACACCGGCAAAAATTATCTTTTGCAGCGCGATGGTGGAAGGGATCGGTGGGTGCCTCCCTTCTCGATTACGCGCCGTGCAGCATCCTTATCTCTCGAGCCCGCTGATCTGACGCGCAGTAGCCTGCCCGCAGGGCGGGACGGTTCATTCTGATTGGTGCTCGGCTTTTTTCGGAGCGATCCCGTCCATGCGCAGTTGGGATATTTTCTGCACCGTAGTCGACAATTACGGCGATGTCGGCGTTTGCTGGCGGCTGGCGCGGCAGTTGGCCGCCGAGCACGGCTTTCGCGTGCGCCTGTGGATCGACGATCTCGCGAGTTTCCGCAGGATATGCGCGGATATCGTGACCGGTGTGGAATCGCAGCATAGCCATGGCGTGGAAGTCAGGTGGTGGCGCGAGGTTTTTCCCGCGGTCGATCCGGCGGACGTCGTGGTCGAGGCGTTCGCCTGCAATCCGCCGGCGAACTACATCGCGGCGATGGCGGCGAAACGGCCGAAACCGGTGTGGATCAACCTTGAATACCTGAGTGCCGAAAACTGGGTGCTGGGCTGCCACGGCTTGCCTTCGCCGCATCCGTCGCTTCCTCTGGTTAAGCATTTTTTCTTTCCGGGATTCGTCGCGGGTACCGGTGGGCTGCTGGCCGAGCGGGGGCTGGCACCGGCGCGCGAGCGGTTTCAGCGCTCGAGCGCGGAGCAGGCACGCTTGTGGCAGGATCTCGAGCTGCCGGCGCCGCGCGCGGGCGATATCCAGGTTTCGCTGTTCTGCTATCCGCACGGCGGGATAAGCGGATTGTTGCGGGCATGGGCGGCCGGCGGTACGCCGCTGCGTTGTCTGGTGCCGGAGGGGACCGCGACGGCCGCCTTGTCGGCGTTCTTCGGAACCGATCGACTCGCGCCGGGCGCGATCCTGCGCAAGTCCGGCCTCGAAGTCGGCATTTTCGCTTTCCTGGATCAGGATCGCTACGACCGCTTGCTCTGGGCTTGCGATTTCAATCTCGTGCGCGGCGAAGACTCCTTCGTTCGCGCGCAATGGGCGGCGCGGCCTCTGCTATGGCAGATCTATCCGCAGCAAGAGGGTGCCCACCGGCCGAAGCTGCAGGCTTTCCTCGATCTGTATTGCGATGGCCTGGCGACGGAAACCAAGGCACTCGTCGTCAAATTGTGGCAGGCCTGGAACGCAGGCGACGATGTGGTGGTCGAAGCGGCCTGGCCCGGCTTTTGGGAGCGCAGGATCGAGCTGCAAGCGCATGCCCAGCGCTGGGCGGCACGACTCGCCGGGACGGGCGATCTTGCGAATAATCTTGTGCAGTTTTGCGGAAATTTGTTAAAATAGAGAGCTTTAGATCAACCAAACCGTCTAGGACGACAGAAATGAAAATTGCACAGGAACTCCGCGCAGGCAATGTGATCATGCTCGGAAATGACCCGATGGTGGTGCAGCGGGCGGAATTCAGCAAGTCCGGCCGCAATGCTTCCGTGGTGAAAATGAAGCTCAAGAACCTGCTTTCCGAGTCGATCAGCGAGAACGTGTATAAGGCCGACGAAAAATTCGATGTCGTGGTGCTGGAGCGCAAGCAATCCACGTACTCGTATTTTGCCGATCCGATGTACGTGTTCATGGACGCCGACTACAACCAGTTCGAGGTGGAAAAAGACAACATGGGCGAGGGGATCAATTTCCTCGAGGACGGCATGCAGTGCGAGGTCGTGTTCTATGACGACCGCGCGATATCGGTCGAGCTGCCCAATACCGTGCAGCGCGAGATCATTTATACCGAACCCGCCATACGCGGGGACACTTCGGGCAAGGTGCTCAAGCCGGCGAAAATCAATACCGGCTTTTCGGTGCAGGTACCGCTGTTCTGCGCCACCGGCGACAAGATCGAGATCGATACCCGCACCGGCGAGTATAAGCGGCGAGTCTGATCCGCTTGTGCGACCAAAACGGGCGCGCACGCCCGCGCCCCGCGCCCGTCGCCTGTCGTCGCCATCGGGCGCGCGACCGCTCCATGGAGCCCCACTTGACGGTTGCGCGTTTAGCAGGTATAACGCGCGCAAGTGTTTAGTTTCAAGTGCTTGAGAGCGGTTCCCATAGAGGCACGTCCTTTTCAGTCTTGAGATTCAAACATTGATCGGGTTTGGCCCGAATTCTCAACTTTTAAAGGAAGGTAATATGGCAACCGGCACAGTCAAGTGGTTCAACGACTCGAAGGGTTTCGGTTTTATCACGCCAGATGGTGGCGGCGAAGATCTGTTCGCACATTTCTCCGAAATCAACATGCAGGGCTTCAAGACGCTCAAGGAAGGGCAGAAAGTGTCCTTCGAAATCGTAGACGGCAAAAAAGGCAAGCAAGCGGCCAAAATCCAAGCTGCTTGACCGAACCAATTTCCATTTGAAGAAGCCGGGCAAGTGCCCGGCTTTTTTTATGGGTGCGCCAGGCATGGCGCGTAGCGCCGTGACTGGCGCTGTTGGAACCGCTGTGGTGGCGGGAAAGACGACTGGGAGGTGAAAGTCCTCTACACACCCGGCAGGGGGAAGTGTTAGCTGAACGGCAAGGGTGTCCACCGCAAGGTGGAATCTGAAGGAAGCTGTAAGCAAAGTGCTGGCCTGACGAACAGGAAGCGGATAGAGGCGGTGTAGCGGGGTGAGGCGGCCCATATCGTCAAAGCCCAATACTTGCACAGGACGCTGCAACGTAAATCCGACAGGCATAAGCATGAAGGTCGCGCGCATTACCCTGGGAGGTCTGCCAACCTGCCTCGTGCTACTGGCATCGAGAGGTGCCGGGATGGGTTGGCAGAAGTCAGCAGAGGTCGTAGTAGCCACTGAAACCGGAGTGGTGAAGGGCTGAACCTGACATGAGTGGATAGTCACGCGTGCTCTCTGCGCGGACAGGGCAGAAGCCTCTGGCAACGGAGGACCTGCGATTAGACCGGAGGGGCCGGAAGCCTCGCAGGTGGTCGTAGGTGTCTATTGGACGACAGGCGACACGATGAACGGAACGAAGCTCGCTGGGGCCGTTTGCCCAGTAGTCAGGAACCGCCGGATGCGGAACCGCACGTCCGGTGGTGTGGGAGGACGGCGGGGGTAACCCCGCCTCCTACCCGATTGCGCCCGGCAGGGCGCACATACTTGGGGGTGGAAGTCCCCTACACGCCCGGCAAGGGGAAGTGTTAGCCGAACGGCAAGGGTGTCGCGGGTGACTGCGAATCTGAAGGAAGCCGAAGGCAAAGCGCTGGCCTGACGAACAGGAAGCGGATACTCGATGGCGGTGGGGCGGCGTTGCGCGCCAGACGACAATTCGTGTGACCTACAACGGGCGTTATGTTCAATCGCCAACAGCGGAAAAACCGAAAAAGGGTTTCAACGCCAAATTCATCAGCGGATTATGGAAAATTATTTTAATTATTTTCTGATTCTGTGACTGCAGTTCGGCACGCAAGTACGAGTCTGCATTACCGCCGCACTAGAGTTGCAACACTCTGAATTCCCCCGATAATTCGATGGTGAATTTTGAAAGTATGATTGAAATGCTTAATGCAGTACCGTTGATGCCCCGCAGCATTTCTTGAACTTCTTTCCGCTGCCGCACGGGCAGGGATCATTGCGTCCCACCTTGGGATGCTCGCGCTGGAAACTGGCGGCGACAGTACGCTCTGCCATTGCCGTGCGATAGGGCTGCCAGAACCGGTAAATCCAGGCAACGCTGGCTGGGATCTGGTCGGACAGCGCTTCGCGTTGTTCTGGGGTATCGGTTAGTTCCTCTTCTTCTGGTGTGACTTCGTCAGCGCCGAGCAAATAGATCGGTCGCAACACCTCGGCACTGTCCGGTTCATCAAAAAATGCGTTCCAATTGTGACGTTGAAGATCGATGCCGGACATGTATCCATATGCCCACATCTCACCATTGGTGTATACCCGCGGAACGTCCGGATAGGCAACCGTATCGAATAAAGGTTCGAATGCGTCAGGGTCTTGCTGCAGGCTCCAAATGATGCCGTTCAAATGCCGCATAATCAGGCCGGTAATCCGTTCAGCTTGTGCAAAAGTGTCGAATGTCGGCTCATCTCTTTCTGTCGGTCCCCATACGCTTGGTAGCCATTCGCTGGGTTTGACCATAACCGGGCCGGAGACAATAGCGGTTAGAAATCCGTCGAGGCAATCCAGCAGCATCGTTTCGCTTGATGTGGCGTCCGACATCAAGAAACTATCCAGCTCGTCCATCTCTTCATCAGAGAGGGGTGCCATCATTTGCTGCGGGGTTGTTGTTTGTGGGGATGCTGGCGATCCAGAAGGGATTCCAATCAATG
>DATKUQ010000117.1:0-3155 GCA_035530495.1 Burkholderiales bacterium | reverse complement strand
TGGAAATATCATCGTTGGAAAACAGGCCGGTGCCGGCCTGTATCAGCAGCACGAACAGCATCAACATCACCGACCAGCCGCCGGCGGGGTTGTGGCCGAGGTGACGGCCGGACTTTTGGCTGCGCAGCGCTTTGAGGTGGGCGATCGCCGTGGCGGGGCCGCGTACAAACGAGGCAAAGCGCGCGTGCGTGCCGCCGAAAAATCCCCAGAGGATGCGGAACAGGACCAGAGTGAGGATGGTATAGCCGCTGCGCAGGTGAATCTGCATCGCGTTGCCGCCGATCTCGGCGCTGACGATGGACACCGCGACCAGCAACGCCAGCATCCAGTGGAACATCCGCAGCGGCAGGTCCCACACCAGTATTTTGCGCATTCCCGGCTCCTTGCGGACCCGCGTCAACTGGCCGTGGCGGTCAGACCACCGCTTCCTGCTTGTTCGTTTTCGGCGGGCGGATGAACTGCGTGCGCGACACGCCCAGCCATCTGACGATAGGCGCCATCACCAGCACCGAGGAGTAGATGCCGAAACAGATGCCGATGGTCAGTGCCATCGCGAAGTAATGCAGCGCGGCGCCGCCGAACAGCAGCATCGACAGCACCATCGCCTGAGTGCAGCCATGGGTGATGATGGTGCGCGAGATGGTGCTGGTGATGGCGTTGTCTATGATCTCGGTGACCGAGGCCCTGCGCATCTTGCGGAAATTCTCTCGCACCCGGTCGGCGATCACCACCGATTCGTTGACCGAGTAGCCGAGCACCGCCAGCACGGCCGCCAGCACCGGCAGGGAAAACTCCCACTGGAACAGCGCGAAACAGCCGAGAATGATGACGACGTCGTGCAGATTGGCGATGATCGCGGCCACGGAGAAGCGCCACTCGAATCTGAGCGCAAGATATCCCATGATGCCCAAGCTGGCGACGACCAGCGCGAGCGCGGCGTTGTCCGCCAACTGGCGCCCGACTTCGGGCCCGACGAATTCGACGCGGCGCAGCTGCACGCCCTTGTCCTCGGCCGAGAGCGTGGCCATGACATTTTTCGACAGGTCGGCGCTCGACTGTCCGGACTTGAGCGGCAGGCGCACCAGCACGTCGCGCGAGGAGCCGAAGTTCAGCACCGAGGCCTCGCTGAAGTGGGCCTTGTCCAGCGCAGCGCGGATTTTCTGGGTATCGGCGGAGTGGTCGTAGTGGAGCTCGAACACCGTGCCGCCGGTGAATTCGATCGAGTAATTCAGCCCCTTGGTGGCGAGAAAGAACACCGCCAGTATGAAGGTGATCAACGAAATGACGTTGAACACCAGCGCATGGCGCATGAACGGGATGTCTTTGCGGATCTTGAAAAACTCCATCTAGCGACCCCTGCCGCGCGTCAGCGCGAAATGTTGTTCATGGAGTTTTCGGCGCAGGCTGACTTCGCCGTGCGAAGTCAAGCGGTGCGGGGACGATAGTCCCGGCGCTGCGGCCGAAGCCAAAAACGCCATGCTTGAAATCATTTCCAACTCGTATTCCCGATCGCCAGCTTCTCCAGCCGGCGGCGTGAGCCGTAAAACAGATTGACTGCCGCGCGCGAGACTACCACCGAGCTGTAGATCGAGGTCATGATGCCGAGGCAGAACACCACGGCGAAGCCGCGAACCGGACCGGAGCCGAAGATCAGCAGCGCCAGGCCCGCCATCAGCGTAGTCACATTGGAGTCGATAATGGTGCCGAAAGCGCGCTCGTAGCCGGAATGGATCGCCGCCTGCGGCGAGGCTCCGTTGCGCAGCTCCTCGCGAATGCGCTCGTTGATCAGCACGTTCGAGTCGATGGCCATGCCGAGCGTGAGCGCGATGGCGGCGATGCCGGGCAGCGTCAGCGTTGCCTGCAGCAGCGACAACAGGGCCACCAGGAACAGCAGGTTGGATGACAGCGCCAGCGCCGCAGTGAGGCCGAACAGCATGTAATAGACGCTCATGAACACCGCGATCGCGGTGAAGCCCCAGATCGTGGAATGGAAGCCTTTCCTGATGTTGTCGGCGCCGAGGCTGGGGCCGACGGTGCGCTCCTCGATGATTTTCATCGGCGCGGCAAGCGAGCCGGCGCGCAGGAGCAGCGCGGTATCGGTCGCCTCCCTGGTGTTCATGCGCCCGCTGATCTGCACGCGCCCGCCGTCGATCTCGGTGCGGATCACCGGTGCGGTCACGACCTCGCCCTTGCCGTTTTCAATGAGCAGGATGGCCATGCGCTTGCCGACGTTTTCGCGCGTGACATCCCTGAAAATGCGCGCGCCCGCGCTGTCCAGCGTCACGTTGACCGCAGGCTCGTGCGTTTGGCTGTCGAAGCCGGGTTGGGCGTCGGTGATGCGGTCGCCGGTCAACACCACCTGCTTCTTGATCAGCAAGGGCGCGCCGTCGGGCTCGATGTAGAAGTCGTCGCCGAACGGAACGTGGCCCTGCTGCGCGGCGGGCAGTGCATCCGGATTGCTGTTTGCCTCGTCCACCATGTGAATCTCGAGTGTCGCGGTGCGGCCGAGAATTTCCTTCGCCTTGGCCGTGTCCTGGACCCCCGGCAACTGCACCACGACGCGGTCGGCGCCCTCTTGCTGGATGATCGGCTCGGATACGCCCAGTTCGTTGATGCGGTTTTTCAGCGTGGCGATGTTTTGCTGCAGCGCCGATTCCTGAATGCGCTTGACCGCTTCCGGTTTGATCATGGCGGTCAGACGGAATTGGTTCGCGGGGAGATCCTGCTCGGTGAATATCAGATCCTTCTGGTTGTCCTCGATCACGTTGCGCGACTTGGCGCGGGTGGCGGCGTCGTGAAAATCGAGCAGAATCGCGTTGCCTTTCAGTTGGATACCGGAATAGCGCAGGTCTTTGTCGCGCAACTCGACGCGGATGTCCCCGTTGATGTTCTCCAGCCGCTTGGTCAGCGCCGCCTTCATGTCCACCTGCAGCGTGAAGTGCACGCCGCCGCGCAGGTCCAGGCCCAGGTACATGGGCAGTGCGCCAATGTCGGTGAGCCAATTGGGCGAGGACGAAAGCAGGTTGAGTGCGACGATGTAGGAAGGGTTGGCGCGGTCGGGATTAAGGCTCTCGCTGAGAACGTCCTTGGCCTTGAGTTGGGTGTCGGTGTCGGCGAATCGCACCTTGATGCCGTTCGAGTCGAGGTAGATGCCG
>DATKUQ010000116.1:0-6566 GCA_035530495.1 Burkholderiales bacterium | reverse complement strand
CCGCTGCGAACTCTGTGCGCCGGCGCGGCAGCCGCAGAGGATACCCGAAGTCGGCCTCAGGGATAAAACAAATATAAGCGGTAACCGGTAGCCTTGACCTGCGAGCCTTCGATGAACACCTTGATCGCGGTCTCGGAATTGGCGGGGAACCCGGCGCGCACGTTAGCGTCCTTTCCCAGATAGTCCCGCGGTGCAAGCACGCGCCGCACTACCGGTTGGTCCTGCGGGTCGGTGAGTGTCAGTTCAAGCATGGGATACTGCTGATCGAAAATGGCACGGTTCTTGAGCGTCGCCGACAAGACCATGATATTGGGATTGGTCGTGTCCGCCTGCAGGTCCGATGCCTCTATGCTCATCAAATCGATGCGCCGCGGCAATGGCAAGTCACAATGCAGGGTTGCGCACAGCGCAACGGCATAGGGCTTGGCCCGCGGGACCAACACGATGATGGCGCTGCGGTAATAGTACGCTGCCTGCGCGAGCAATAGCAGCAACAACAAGAGCGCGCCCAGCAACCAGGGCCAGCGGCGCGCGCGCTCGGCCGTGTCCACAGCCGGTCCGAAATCGAATGCGTCCGCGCCCGGCGCGGCCCAGGGCTCGATGCTCGCCGGCTGCGCTGGCTCGAGCGTAGGCGTCGTCGCCTCAAACGCTCCAGCGCCGCCCAATATCGTTTCGACCTCTTGTACCGGGCTTGCCTCGTTTGCAGGCTCTTGCACCTCGGGGATGACGTTCTCCGCTTCTTCCGGAACGCGTTCCGCCGCGCCGGTATCGGTGTGCACAGCCGCATGCTCGTGTACCGGCGCGACCCCTTCGACCAGGTGTTCTAGCGCGTCGAACACCCGATTGCATTTGCCGCAGCGCACCTGCCCCGCGCGCGCAGAGAGTTGCTCCGCGTGCACGCGAAAATGGGTTTGGCAGAAGGGGCAACGGGTAATCATGGTCGCCCGCCCTCGATCAACACCCAGCCCTCGTCGCTGGCGCCGATGTGCAACTCGAACCAGGGCGCATAGGCCGCCATGACCTCCTGTGCCTGCGTCTCGAGTATGCCCGACAGCGCGATGCGCCCTCCCGTAGCGGTGTGCCCGGCGAGTACCGGCGCGAGCAGTATGAGCGGATTGGCAAGGATGTTTGCGACCACGAGGTCCGCCCGAAAATCAGGAGCTGTCTCCGCATTGATAAAGCGCGCGTCAACCCGGTTGCGCTGCGCGTTCGCCTGCGCCGCAAGGAGCGCCAGCGGGTCTACATCCACGCCGAGCGCGGCGCTCGCACCGAGGCGCTGCGCGGCAATGGCTAATATACCCGAACCACAGCCGTAGTCCAGAACACGCTCGCCGCCGCGTAGCGTCCGCTCTAGCCACTGCAGACACAGTCGCGTGCTGGGATGACTGCCGGTACCGAAGGCGAGACCCGGGTCGAGAACGAGATTGACCGCATCCTGTTCGGGCGCCGTCGCCCAGGACGGCACTATCCACAGATTGTCCGAAATGCGGATCGGCTCGAACTGCGACTGGCTGCGCCGCACCCAGTCTTGTTCGGCCACCGGCTCGATGCGGTAATCGGGCGCTTGATCCAGGCCGATTTGTTCGCAGGCTGCGGCGACCAGACGTGCTGGATCATCAGACTGCTCGCAAAGCGCAATGATCAGGCTTTGCGGCCAGGCGCTTTCGGTCACCATGCCGGGCTCGCCGTACATCGGCGCCTCCGCGGCCGTACCGGCGCTGGCATCTTCCATGCTTACCGACAGCGCGCCCTTCTCTAGGAGCGCGTCGCTCAGTGCATCGGCAACACGCGCATCGGTACGCAATATGAGTGACATCCAGGCCAGGAACTCATCCTTTCTCTAGTTTTTGCTGCGCGAGCTTTTGTTCGAGATAATGGATGCTGGTGCCGCCCTTGATAAAACGGTCGTCTAGCAGCAAGTCCTGGTGCAGCGGAATGTTAGTCTGAATGCCCTGCACCGCCATCTCGGACAGTGCAATACGCATGCGCCGCAGCGCCTGGTCGCGCGTCGCGCCATAAGCGATGACCTTGCCAATTAAAGAATCGTAGTTGGGCGGCACGAAATAGCCTTGGTAAATGTGCGAGTCGACGCGTATGCCCGGCCCACCAGGCGGATGATAGGAAATAATGCGGCCCGGCGAAGGCGTGAACTTGAACGGATCCTCTGCATTGATACGGCACTCTATGGCATGCCCGCGCAGCATCACATCGCGCTGGCGCAGGCGCAGCTTTTCTCCCGCGGCGACGCGGATCTGCTCCTGTACCAGGTCGATACCGGTGATCATTTCGGTGACGGGGTGCTCGACCTGGATGCGCGTGTTCATTTCGATGAAATAGAATTCTCCGCCCTCGTACAGGAATTCGAACGTGCCGACACCACGATAGCCGATCTTGCGGCAGGCTTCGGCGCAGCGTTCGCCGATGCGGATGCGCTGGCGCTCGGTCATTCCAGGTGCCGGCGCCTCTTCGATGATCTTCTGGTGCCGCCGCTGCATCGAGCAGTCGCGTTCGCCCAGGTACACGGCGTTCTTGTATTCGTCGGCGAGTACCTGGATCTCGATGTGGCGCGGGTTCTCAAGGAATTTCTCCAGGTACACCGCGGGATTGCCGAAAGCCGCCTGCGCCTCCTGCTGCGTCAGATTCACCGCAGCGAGCAGCGCCGCCTCCGTGTGCACCACGCGCATGCCGCGCCCACCGCCGCCGCCCGAGGCCTTGACGATCACCGGATAGCCGATCCTGCGCGCCGTTTTGACGATTTCGTCGTTTTGCTCCGGCAACGGTCCTTCAGAACCGGGCACGCAGGGCACACCCGCTTTGATCATAGCCGTCTTGGCGTTGATCTTGTCGCCCATGAGCCTTATGGTCTCGGGTCGCGGCCCGATGAAAACGAAACCGCTCTTCTCGACGCGCTCGGCGAAGTCGGCGTTTTCCGACAAAAATCCGTAGCCGGGATGCACGGCCTCAGAGTCGGTCACCTCCGCCGCGCTGATGATCGCCGGGACGTTGAGATAGCTGGCAGCGGATGCGGCCGGACCGATGCATACCGACTCATCGGCAAGCTTGACGTACTTGGCCTCGCTGTCCGCTTCGGAGTGCACCACCACAGTCTTGATGCCCAACTCGCGGCAAGCGCGCTGGATGCGCAGGGCAATTTCGCCGCGATTGGCGATGAGAACCTTCTTAAACATGGCCGGGAGCGAACCCCACAGACGTGCAGGCAGGCGCGCCCACGCCTCGACCAGGGAGTCCGCCGGTTCTCCTCACTTTTTGCCCACGTCGCTTCAATCTATGATCACCAAAGGTTCGCCATACTCGACGGGCTGGCCATTGTCGACGAGAATCGCCTTTATGACCCCGTCCTTGTCACACTCGATTTCATTCAGCAGCTTCATCGCCTCGATGATGCATATGACGTCGCCCGACTTGACCGTGTCGCCTACCTCGACGAAGGCCTTCGCCCCCGGCGAGGGAGAGCGATAGAACGTGCCCACCATAGGCGACTTGACCAAGTGGCCCTGAATTTCGGCGGGCTCGGCAGCGACGGCTGGCCCGGGCTCCATTGGCGCCACCACGGTCGGGGCAGAAACGGGGGCGCTGTAGGAGGCGCCCGCGCCACCGCTTTTGACGATTTTGACTTTCTCCTCTCCTTCGGTCACCTCCAACTCCGAAATTCCGGATTCCTGCACTAGGTCGATCAATTTCTTCAGTTTACGTAAATCCATTTCGGTTTCTCCTTGCTGCGCGGCGAGCGCCGTGCGCGCCGGAATGCGATCTTAGGTCTGGCGCAAAATGAACTCTAGCGCCAGCTCGTAGCCGTGGCTGCCCAAACCGCAAATCGTCCCGACCGCCAGATCGGAAAAATAGGAATGGTTGCGAAACGGCTCGCGCGCGTGGATGTTTGACAGGTGGACCTCAATGAACGGAATCGCGACCGCGGCCAAGGCATCGCGCAGGCTAACGCTGGTATGGGTAAGACCTGCAGGGTTGATGACGATGGAGGCTACTCCTTGTCTCCCGGCCGTTTGTACACGGTCGATGAGCGTTCCTTCATGATTACTCTGGAAGCAAATTATCTCCGCGCCGGCGGCTTTGCCCTGAAGGGTCAAACGGCGATTGATATCCGCCAGCGTTTCACGACCGTAGATCTCCGGCTCACGAGTACCGAGCAAGTTCAAGTTGGGGCCGTGCAAGACTAATATTTTCTTCGATCCACGTACCTTGCGTTTGCCACTGCTAGGCGCAGCCGCGCTGGAAATTGTTTTGCGCATGTATGCAAGTTTGCCGCAAATAGGGGGCAGATGTCCAGTTTTTCAAAGAAGTTCGCCCGTACTCATCGGGTCTAGCATGGACGCAACTCAAGCATTGGCGCCAGCAGCGCTGCCAACGCGACATCAAATAACGCTCTCGCATAGCTTAATCCCGGATCTCCATGCCGACTCAGGATCTGCGCAGGCGACACCGCTTCGGCCAAGCTGCTTTGCATCTGGCTCGCGTCCCATGTTTCCACGACAGCTGTGCACAAAGGATAGCTGACACTTATTCGATCGCAGGAATTCAGGATTTAGCTGTATTATCGGTGATGTTAACCGCTAAATCGTGAACGTTGTAGGTAAATTGCGTTTTTCCGTTCCGCGCGTCGATCTCCCCCCATCACCTCATGCAGGGTCGTTCGGCTTAGCACGAATAGAACGATGCACTGCAAACCCCTGAGGCTGGCCTGATCATCGGGTACCGACCTGCCTGAAGCGGCCTATTCACCGCTGGCGACCAGTGTTCGAACCGCATCCAGGTCGGCGCGCTCCATCGGTCGGCCCAATGGGGAGGTCCTGACACTTCGACGCTCGTCTTCGGGCCAATAGACTGCCACGCGAAGCTGTGTCCCCTGCCAGTCCAGGGACAGCACGCTAACCGCCCGCTCCTGATTTCCGCTGTAATGGCGCGACTCTGCGGTATGGTAGGGAATATTGTGGTTAAGCAGGAAGATCTCTAGCTCCTTTCCGCTATCGGCAAATACCTGCAAATCGATATCGGCGTAGCGCCCAGCGGTGCCCTTCAGCACCGGGCCGGTGAGGTAGGGATTGAAATCGGCAAGCTGTTCCATCGCCGCCAGCGCCTGACGGCGCAGGTAACGGACGCGTTCACGTTGTTCCTCGCCTTGGTAGAGCGCCTGGTATACGCGCAACTCGGCCTCGATCTCGCGATTATCTGGCAAAAACTGAGTATCGCTCGCACCCAGGCGGCGCGCCGCCTTGCGCTTAGCCATGGCGAAATCCTCGATGCCGTCTTCTGCCATAATGCGCGCGGCGATCGCTGCGATCCGTGCGCGCATCTGTTGTTGTTTGAATTTTTCCTTGGGCATTCTGGCACTCCGCGCACGCTTACGGAAATAATAGCGCAGTGGGGCGTCTAGCGAAATAAGGTAAACTCCTCGCCGGCCTCCCCTGGAGAAGCCGTAGGGCACGAATATTCGTCTCGACCAGTACACTTGCCGCCGTGCCACCATTGACCCATCGACCTGAAGACCAAGCGGTCCCCTGATGCATATCCACGTTCTCGGCGTCTGCGGGACTTTCATGGGCGGCCTCGCCACCATCGCGCGGCAGGCTGGCCACCACGTAACCGGCTGCGATGCCAATGTCTATCCGCCCATGAGCAATCAACTCGAGGCCCAGGGCATTACGCTGGTCGAAGGCTACAGTGCCGACCAGATAGGATTGAAACCGGATTTATGGGTGGTCGGCAACGTGGTTACCCGCGGTACCCCACTGATGGAAGAAATCCTGGACCGCGGCGAGCCCTATATCTCCGGCCCGCAATGGCTGGCAGAGAACATTCTGCGCTCTAAGTGGGTGCTCGCAGTCGCCGGAACCCACGGAAAAACAACCACTTCCGCCATGCTCGCTTGGATTCTGGAATTTGCCGGAAAGCGCCCTGGTTTTCTTATCGGCGGCGTGCCAACGAATTTCGGTACCTCCGCCCGCTTGGCTGATTCCCGCTTTTTTGTGATCGAGGCGGACGAGTACGACACGGCTTTTTTCGACAAGCGCTCCAAGTTTCTCCATTATCACCCGAGAACCGCAGTATTGAATAACTTAGAGTTTGATCATGCCGATATCTTCAGTGATCTTGCCTCTATCGAACGCCAATTCCACCACTTCCTTAGAACTGTCCCTCGGTCTGGCCTAGTCGTGGCAAACGGTGTCGACGCGGCTTTGGCGCGGGTCTTGAAGCAAGGCTGTTGGACCGCGCTAGAATATTTTGGCACCGAGGGCGGCTGGCAGGCCGAAGCGCTGGATGCGGAGACTTTTCGAGTTGTCTTCGCCGGGGAAGAGCAGGGCAGGGTATGCTGGGGTCTGCAAGGCGCGCACAACCGTTCCAATGCCTTGGCCGCCATCGCGGCGGCTCGTCACGCCGGCGTGGATACTGGAGCCGCCTGCGCCGCGCTGGAGCGTTTCGACAACGTCAAACGCCGCATGGAACTGTGCGGCGTGGCTGCTGGAGTCGCCGTGTACGATGACTTCGCCCACCATCCCACAGCGATTGCTGCGACACTGGCAGGCCTGAGA
>DATKUQ010000115.1:0-4623 GCA_035530495.1 Burkholderiales bacterium | reverse complement strand
CCTGCCAGCAGTTCCACGGCGGTGCGGGCTACATGCGCGAAACCGCGATCGAGCGCCTCACGCGCGATGCGCGCGTACTCGCCATCGGCGGCGGCGCCACCGAAGTCATGCTCGAAGAAGTCGCCAAGCGGTTCGCCGCTTAAGCAAAGGAATGCCAATGAACTACCAAACCCTGCAGTTCACCGTGGACAAGGGCGTAGTCACGATCCGGATGAACCGGCCGGAGGTGCGCAACGCCTTCAACGAAACCATGATCGCCGAGCTGACGCAGGCATTCCATGCCGCGGATGCGGATAGCGGTGCACGCGCGGTGGTGCTGGCGGGCGAGGGCCCCGCCTTCTGCGCGGGGGCCGATCTCAACTGGATGAAAAAGATGGCCGGCTACACCCCGGAAGAGAACCGCGCCGACGCGATGCAGCTCGCGACCATGCTGAACACCATCTACATGATGAAAAAGCCCACAGTCGCTCGCGTGCACGGCCCGGCCTTCGCCGGCGGCATGGGGCTGGTCGCAGCCTGCGACATCGCGCTCGCGGCCGAAACGGCCGAGTTCTGTCTGTCGGAAGTGAAGCTCGGGCTGACCGCGGCCACCATCGGCCCTTACGTGGTCGCCGCCATGGGCGAGCGCCACGCGCGGCGCTATTTCCTCACCGCCGAGCGCTTCAGCGCCGCCACCGCCTTGCGCATCGGCCTGGTGCACGAACTTGCCCCGATGGCGGGACTCGACGCCGCCGTTGATGCCATTGTCGAGCAGCTGCTTGCAGCAAGTCCGGCGGCCATCGCCGCGAGCAAGGAACTGATACGCCGGGTCGCGCACGGCGCGATCGATGATGCCATGATCGCCGACACCGCCGCGCGCATCGCCGCAGCGCGCGCTGCCGCCGACGGCAAGGAAGGCATACGTTCCTTCCTGGAAAAGCGCAGGCCTTCCTGGACCCAGGCGAAATAAATAATCCATGTTCAAGAAAATACTGATCGCCAACCGCGGCGAAATCGCCTGCCGCGTCATCAAGACCGCGCAACGCCTGGGGGTGAAAACGGTAGCTGTATATTCCGCGGCCGACGCCGGCGCGCGCCACGTGGATCTCGCCGACGAGGCTTATTGCATGGGACCGGCCGCAGCCAAAGACAGCTATCTGCGCGGCGACAAAATTATCGAGGCGGCGCGCAGATGCGGCGCCGAAGCGATCCACCCCGGCTACGGCTTCCTGTCGGAGAACGCGGACTTCGCCGAGGCCTGCGGCAAGGCGGGCCTGGTGTTCATCGGCCCGCCGCCCGCCGCAATCCGCGCCATGGGCAGCAAGAGCGCGGCCAAGGACATCATGGGAAAAGCCGGCGTGCCGCTGGTTCCCGGCTATCACGGCGCAGTGCAGGATGCGGCCGCGCTGCAAAAGGAGGCCGACAAAATCGGCTACCCGGTGCTGATCAAGGCCTCGGCCGGCGGCGGCGGCAAGGGCATGCGCATCGTCGAGAAAGCCGCGGACTTCGCCGCCGCGCTCGCCTCCTGCCAGCGCGAATCCAAAGCGAGCTTCGGCGACGAACGCGTGCTGCTGGAAAAATACCTGACCCGTCCGCGCCACATCGAGGTCCAGGTGTTCGCCGATAAGCAGGGCGATGCGCTCTACCTGTTCGAGCGCGACTGCTCGGTGCAGCGGCGCCACCAGAAGGTGCTGGAAGAAGCGCCGGCGCCGGGCATGAGTCAGGCGCGGCGCAACAGCATGGGCGAAGCGGCGGTCGCCGCGGCCAAGGCGATAGGCTATGTCGGCGCGGGCACGGTGGAATTCATCGCCGAGCCGGGCAAGACTTTCTATTTCATGGAAATGAACACGCGGCTGCAGGTCGAGCATCCGGTCACCGAGATGATCACCGGGCTCGACTTGGTGGAATGGCAGCTGCGCGTGGCCTGCGGCGAGCCGTTGCCGCGCACGCAGGACGAACTCGCGATCAGCGGCCATGCGCTGGAAGCGCGCATCTACGCCGAGGACCCGGCGAAAAACTTCCTGCCCTCCACCGGGCGCATCAGCCACCTCGCCACGCCGCCCGAGTCGCGCCACGTGCGCATCGACACCGGCGTGCGCACGGGCGACGCGATCACGCCGTTCTACGACCCGATGATCGCCAAGCTGATCGTCTGGGACCTGGACCGGGCCGCGGTGCTCGGGCGCATGCGCAGCGCGCTGGAACAATTCCATGTGGTGGGCGTCACCACCAATACCGAATTCCTGGCGCGGCTGGTGGCTTGCGAGGCCTTCGCCACGGCGGATCTGGACACCGGCCTGATCGAGCGCAACCAGGCCGAGCTGATGCGCGCGCCGCCGACTGCCGGCGACGAAGTGCTGGCGCTCGCAGCGCTGGCGGAATTGCTCGCGATAGCACGCCGCGCGCAAGAGCGCGCCGCCGCCTCGGGCGACCCCTGCTCCCCCTGGGGCGCCTGCGACGGCTGGCGCCTGAACCAGGACAACCACCACATTCTGGTGTTCCGGCAGGAACAGCAGGAATACGCGGTCACGGCGCACTATCGTCCCGGCCGCTACGAGCTTGAACTTCCCGGCGGCAGGCACACGCTCACCGGCGCCTGGCAGGCCGACGGCAGCCTGACCGCCTGGCTGGAGGACGCGGTGCTGCAGGCGAACGTGGTGCGCTCGGGGCAGACGCTGGATGTGTTCTTCCGCGGCACGCGCTATCGGTTGGAGCTGCGCGATCCGGGCCTGCACGAGATCGGGAGCGACGCGCATAGCGGCAGTCTCGCCGCGCCGATGCCGGGCAAGATCATCGCAGTGCTGACCAAGAGCGGCGCCAAGGTGGACAAAGGCGCGCCGCTGATCATCCTGGAGGCAATGAAAATGGAGCACACCATCACTGCGCCGGGGCGCGGCACGGTGAAGGAAATCCATTACAAAGTCGGCGAGCAGGTCGACGAGGGCGCCGAACTGCTCGGCCTCGAACTGGACGAGAATTAAGGGCGTCTCTAATGATTGCAATTCCGTCATTCCGAGCGAAGCGAGGAATCTGCTGTCACACCGAACTCGAGAAGCAGATTTCCCGGCCTTCGGCCTCGAAATGACCATGTTTTAGTTTCGCCTTAAGGGTTGCGCCATGACATTTCCGAAGACGGTACGCATAGTCGAAGTCGGTCCACGCGACGGACTGCAGAACGAGCCTGGGGTGGTGGCTACCCAGATCAAGATCGAGCTGATACACCGGCTCGCCGCTGCGGGCCTGCCGGCGATAGAAGCCACCGCCTTCGTCTCCCCGAAATGGGTACCGCAGATGGCGGACAGCGCCGCAGTCATGGCCGGCATCCGCAAGAAATCCGGGGTCGCCTATCCGGTGCTGGTGCCGAACCTGAAGGGCTTCGAAGCCGCGCTCGCAGCGGGCGCGGAGGAGGTCGCCGTTTTCGGCGCCGCGTCCGAGGCCTTCAGCCGCAAGAACATCAACTGCTCTATCGCCGAGAGTCTGGCGCGCTTCGAGCCGGTGGCGCAGGCGGCCAAACAGCACGGCCTGCGCCTGCGCGGTTACATTTCCTGCGTCGCCGGCTGTCCCTATCAGGGCGCGGTCGAGCCAGCGGCGGTGGCCGAAGTCGCGGCGCAGCTCTATCGCATGGGCTGCTACGAAATTTCCCTGGGCGACACCATAGGCGTGGGCACCCCAGGAAAAATCCAGGCGATGATCGAAGCGGTGGCGACGGCGGTGCCCATGGAAAAGCTGGCGGTGCATTTTCACGACACTTACGGGCAAGCCCTGGCCAATCTCTATGCGGCGCTGGAACTGGGTGTGGCGACCATGGACAGTTCGGTCGCAGGCCTGGGCGGCTGTCCCTATGCCAAAGGCGCTTCGGGCAATGTCGCCACCGAAGACGTGGTGTATATGCTCGACGGCCTCGGCATACACACCGGCGTCGACCTCGACTTGGTGTTCGAGGCCGGGCGCTACATCTGCGGCGAACTGCGGCGCGAACCCAGTTCCAGGGTCGCGCGGGCACTGGCGGCAAAAAAGAGCGCATGAACCGAAACAACTCGCTCGCGACGGAAACCGAAGTCGCCTCGCCCTGCATCGACGTCTGCCGCATGGATGAGAGCAGCGGCTACTGCGAGGGCTGCCGGCGCAGCCTCGAAGAGATCGCCTGCTGGTCGGTCTACAGCCCCGCCGAAAAACGCGCCGTACTGGCGCAACTGCCGGCGCGAAAAAAACCGCTTTGACGCTGCCGCCGCAAATCCGGGTGCTCGAGCGCGGCTGGCTGTCGAGCAACAACATCCTGATCCACGACGCGGGCGGTTGCGCGCTGATCGACAGCGGCTATGTCGCGCATGCGGCGCAGACGCTGCAGTTGCTGCAACGCGGCCTGGAGGGCAAGCCGCTGGCGCGGCTGATCAACACGCATTGCCATTCCGACCATATGGGCGGCAACGCCGCCGTGCAGCGCGCCTACGCCTGCCGCACCAGCATACCCGTGGGGGAGGCGAGCGCGATCGCCGCCTGGGACGAGGCCGCCTTGATGCTTGGCTACAGCGGCCAAAGCGCCGAGCGTTTCGCCTATGACGACACGATTGCCGCCGGCGACCAGCTGTCCTTGGGTGGCCTGGATTGGGAGGCGCTGGCGGCACCCGGCCACGACATGCACGC
>DATKUQ010000114.1:0-3106 GCA_035530495.1 Burkholderiales bacterium | reverse complement strand
GCGGCGGCCGGCGCGGGCGCGCTTGCCGGAGCTGCGGCTTGCGGCGCCGGCGCCGCCGGCGGAGCTTCCTGTTTCGAATCGCATCCGGCAGTCATGATGGCTGCGGCGAGCAATGTGGCGTAGAGCAAAGAGTGTTTCATGTCGTTTCCCTAATCTTGAGTTGAAAGAAGGCGCGTGCGCAAAAGTGTTTACGCTCCACCTGAGTAACAGGCGCGACAGCTTACCGCGCCCTCGCTGCTAGCGCGGTGTCGATGACAAACTTTTACCAACTTTTACGTCGCGTGACGCCGCAGGGCCCGCAAGCTGTGCGGGCGAATCGGTTTCCGCAATTCGGCACATAAGCCCGGGCTGCAAAATGCGAGCCGGATCGGCTGCTCCGGTCCCGCCCGACCTGCGCATGGCGGCACTACGCGCGACGGCGAGCTGGGGTATGCTGCTCCGGTTTCGGGACGCGAGCGTCGGTTCGCGGGTCGACGCGATGGGCACGCCATCGCGCTGATCTTGGCTTGCGGAGCCGCTTTCCCGTCATTACGCTCGATCAGAAAAGAGCCCGACATGCCGTTAAGGACAGCCGAACGCATCATCTCCCAGTTTCGACTGCACGTATTGTTGCTGAGTCTGCTCCTGCTCGTCGCACTGACCATTGCAGGCGTGACCGTCTACGCGTTGAAGGAGCAGCAGGTGCAAATGGCGATGGCCCTGCGCGAATCGCGTCAACAGGCTCTGGACTTGCTGGTTGCACGGGCGGAAGACTCCCTGCTGAATGCGATACGGACACCGTTTCAGGAGTACCGGGACATGTCGCCGCGAGTAGCCGTGGCGGATCGAGTGCGCGCGCTCAGGGAAACCACGCCCTCGATCGAGCAGGTCTCGTTCCTGGATCGCGATATGGCAGTCGCTTGGCGGCTGCCATTCCAGTTGGGGCGTGAAGACAACCGCGTGACGAACTGGGTGATGCAGCGCGCGATCCAAGGGCACGCGAACGGCGCGCTTCCGCGCCCGGAGTTGAGCACTTTTCTGGAAAGGATCGACGGCAAGCCGACCTTGTTCGCCTTCGAAGCTTTTGACGAAGTGTCTGCGAAGACCGGCGGAAATCGGCCGGCGGTTTTGGCCCCTGGCGGCCGCTTGGTCGTCAGGTTCAATTTCAAAAGACTGATGGCCGACGCCTTGAGTCCACCGCTCGCCGATTTCACGCACGATCAGGGCGGCACGGTGGATCTGCGCGACCCCGGATTCGGCGTCAAACGCGAAAGCCTGAACTCGGCATTGACTCACGTCCTCCCCGGTTGGAAGCTCGTCTACGAGCCGCCAGCCGAAGCGAAGGAAAGAAGCCTCGCCGGGCAGCGCTGGGTGATCATAGGGATTGTAGGGGGCGCGCTGATTGCGATCACCATCACGGGTTACGCGGTATGGCGCGAAATCCTGCGCGAACAGGCTCTGGTCGAATTGCGTAACCGCTTCGTGGCCAACGTTTCGCATGAACTAAAGACGCCGCTTGCGCTCATTCGCATGTATGCTGAAACGCTGAGCCTGCAGCGTCTCAAGGACCCAAGCCGCCAGCACGAGTACCACAAGGTCATCCTGCGCGAGGCCGAGCGCTTGTCCAGAATGATCGAGAACGTGCTGGACTTCGAGCGCCTGCGATCCGGGGCAGAGGTCTACCACCTCACCGAAACCGATCTGGCCGCTTCGGTGACAGCCGTACTGGCGGACTATGAATCACAGCTCGAGGGCAGCGGCATCCGCCTGAAGGTGAAGCTGGAAAGCCCTCTGCCGCCGGTAGCCCACGACAGGGAGGCTGTGACTGAGATACTGCTCAATCTTCTGGACAACGCGGGCAAGTATGCGCAAAGTGGCGAGGTGGTTCAGGTGCAGCTTGTTTCCAGCGACGACAAGGTAGAGCTTCAGGTCATCGATTTCGGCCCGGGGATACCGGCGCATGCGCGGACTCGAATGATGGTGGCATTTGAACGCGGCGCAGTACCGGGCGCCGCAAGAGGGAGCGGCTTGGGGCTGGCGCTGGTAGAACAGATCGCGAAATCCCATCACGCGACTTTTGCCCTTGGCGAACCCGAGGGGCACAGCGGGGTCAAGGCAGTCGTCTCATTCCCGATCGTGAAGGACATAACGTGAATCGAGCGCCGACCATCCTTGTCATCGAAGACGACGCGGCCATGCGCAGGGGCCTGGAGGACAATCTCGAGATCGACGGGTACAACGTTGTTTGTGCCGCTACCGTGCGCGACGGCCACGCCGCTGCAGCGGAAAAGGATCCGGACTTGATCCTTCTGGATGTCATGCTGCCCGATGGCGACGGGATAAACCTGTGCAAGCAACTGCGCGCCGAGGGACACACGCAGCCGATCATCATGGTGACGGCAAAGGGCGAGGAAATGAACAAGGTGTCGGCGCTGGAGATCGGCGCCGATGACTATGTCGTCAAGCCGTTCAGCCTGCGCGAGCTGCTGGCGCGCATCCACGCCCAGCTACGGCGCAGAAATATTCGCGAGCCGCTCAGCGGTCCGGTGCGAGTCGGCGCTGCCAAGGTCGACTTCGAACGCCACCGTATAACGCGGGATGGCGTGGACTTGGAAACCAGCGCCAAGGAAATCGAATTGTTGCGCTACCTCGTCGACCACCGCGGCGAGGTAATTTCGCGCGATGTATTGTTGACGGCGGTGTGGGGACATGAAAGCGGCGTCATCACCCGCACCGTGGACAATTTCATTGTTCGCTTGCGACGGAAGCTGGAACCGGACCCGGCCAATCCGCAGTTGCTGCTTACGGTACACGGCCGCGGCTACAAACTGATAAAGCCGTAAGAAACGGCTCGACGCGACTCGAACGGGGCGGACGTCGGCTGGTGCCTAGCGCAAGGCAGCGTTGCACGTTGCCCGCGAACCGGCGCAAATCGCACACCGACTCAAGTTATTTGCCGGCGGTCGTCGGCAATCGAGAGGCCGCTTCCGTTAACGGCCTGTCAGACAGTCTACGCGTACAAGTCGGCCGGGGCGGTCATAAGGGTGTTCCGCCCAAAACGGCAACCTTGCGTCAGAAAGCTGCCGTTAATTGCCTGGAGAACCCGTGGCGATTCTATTATCTTACT
>DATKUQ010000113.1:0-12987 GCA_035530495.1 Burkholderiales bacterium | reverse complement strand
GATGAAATCTGACATGCGCGCCGATTCGGCAGCTGACTTGGCGGCCGTCTCAGGTGACATGAGGCCCAAGTCCCGCAACGCCGTATTGATGAGCAATCCTGGCACCTGGCCGATCTGATACGCCGTCGCCAAAGCCTCGCGTATTCCACCACCCTGCTCTCCGTACTGCTGTTTCCAGCGTTGTTCGCCGTATATGGCTTTGCCCAGCACGTTGCCGAGCTCGGCCCCCAGCTCGGCCCCGATATACACCGCGCCCGCATACAGGGCGACTGTGCCGCCTATTCGCAGTGCGCCGGCTGTCGCTCCGCCCTTCTCCACCAAGCTTTGGATGGCCGCCAAGCCGGTAGCCGCCTGGCCGACGGTCGTCAAACCGGCGCCCAACACGCCGGCGCTGCCGGCAATCGCCAGCGCCGCCTTGACCGCATCGGGGTGTTTCTCCGCAAAGTCGGCCGCCGTCTCTGCCAGATCGGCCAGCTTCTCCAGGTACGGCGAGACCTGCTCCACCACCACGCGCCCGACGCGCTCCTGGCTGCGCGCCATGCGGTCGGTCGCCGCCAGCCAGCGCCGTGAGACCGACTCGGCCATGCCGGCGCGTTGGATGTATTGATTGGCGGCCAGTATCAGCGGTGCACCGATGGCCGCGCCCACGGCGCCGATGCGCATGCCCAGGCTGCTCAGCTGCTGGCCCGTCTCGCGCATCTCGGCGAAAGCGCGCTTGGCGTCCTTGGCCGCGTCGGCGTCCTTCTTGAGACCAATCTGAATATCCTTAAGGCCCCGACCTATCCGCTCGACGCGTTGATTGGCATCGTCCGACCATGCCTTGAAGTCGCCCTTAAGCTTCTGAAGAGCGTCGGTCTCTGTTTTGAATCTCAGCGTGGTGCTCAGTTCTCGCTCAGCCATTTTGGTTCTCCTTCACTCGGCCAGTCCCTTCACGATGTCGTCGCGCAGCTGGTCGAAGAGCTTCTCGATCTCTGGCCGCGCCGCTTCGAGGCCGTCGCGGAACATGTGGGCGCCTTCCGTCCCTTCGCGGGCGATCTTCAACGCGATGCCCCACGCCATGCTCCGTTCGCGCTTCATTTCTGCCTCGACATCCGCCTTGCCTCTCAATTTCCTGCCGCTCTTCCAACTGTAGACCCCAGCCAGACCCTTTCGATGTACCCATAGCTGGATCGCATCCACCGGCGGCATCTTGCCGGCCGCGCGGCCGTATTCGACTGCCTCGCCATAGAGACTGGACGTCGCCACGATTCCGCGGATCTCCGCCGGCCGGCCACGACTGACCGGCGAACCACGAATGAACGAGCCAAGGCTGCCCTGTAAGTGCCCAAGATTCTTTGGAGTGCGATCCTTAATGGCCTGCTCCAAAGGAATCAACGCCTTCTCCATCGTGTTCACGATCATGTCACCGAACGGACCGCTGCCCTGCTCGAGCTGCTCGATGCGCTGCAGCAGCTCGTCGAAGCCCTCGATCTCCAGCGTCAGGTTATCGGCCATCGTCTCTCCTTGCCGCCGTTATAGGTTAAGAGAAGGCCCGTTCTCACCACCTGGCCCCGGCTGGGTCCCTGCAGGCCCCGACCAGGTCGGAGCAGGGACCACTACGCTCACTCGGCATGACGTTCGCGCGCGAACAATGGCGGATCGTCGCCGCCTGGCGGCTCTGCCTGCCCCGATCCGGCCGGGGCCTCCAATAATGCCTCGCGCAGTTCCCTGCAGACCGAGCGTACTTCCTCCAAAATCGCTCTTGCACCTGGACCCATCTCCCTCATGGCAAGCTCTTCCAGTTCCGCGGCCACCTCCGCGATATCTCGCGGATCGCGTGGGTCCCTATCGCTCCTCCGCTTCCTTGTCTTCATGTTCCGCCTCCGAATCTGCAGCCTGCGGCGGCAGCCCTGGCCGCGACCACTCGGCCGCCATCTTCTCGAATTTCATGATGCGCCTGTCCAATTCGGCGAGCCGATCGTGCACGATCAGGTGCTCGTCCAACCTCAGCGCGCCATCGAGAATGGACCGCGCGGCTGATACGCGCGCGCCGGTCGGCGTGGCCTTGTCGGCCATTACGGCGGCCAGTGTGTCCAGGGCCGATGTTGCCAGCCGGCTCACCGCGCGCGAAACCTGTCCCAATGTGCCGTCGTTAATCTCGGCCAGTGCCACCTTGACGGCCGGCTCTTTCAACCAGCGCCAGGCCGTGCGCTCGCCGACGCGGCACTGCCGCGCCGCTTCCCGGACGGTGCGCGCCGTCAGCAAGCAACGGACGAACCGGCGTTGCCGAGCCGAAAGTGTGCCATTTTGGGCCATTATGCGCCATGCCGGCCGACACTGGCGCCAGCCGCCCACGGCATCGGTTCGGGCCACAGCTCGCAGCGGCCCGAGGCGCGTAGCCGATCGTATTCGGCCCGGATCAGCCGGCGCAACACGGCTGCGGCCGGCTCGTGCGCGGCGGCGGCCAGCTCTTCCAGCTGCCGGAATTCCCAGTCGCTCAGCACCGTGGCTGCAGTTCTACGTCGTCTCATCGATTTCTCACTTGCTCGCGTTATGCAGTCCCATCAGTGGGCATAATCGGACATATCAGCCCATCGCCTCACTCACCCACGCCCGCAGATCGGCGCCGGCCAGGTGGGCATCCGTGATGTCCTTCGCGCCGCCAGCCCCAACCAGGTCGGGACCAGGTGGCAATAGGCGCCGCGCGCGTTTGGTGCTGGCCAGCCACCAGGCGGCCGCCTTGTCGCCAGCGTCGTCGGCGTCGGTGGCGATCAACAGCCGGCGCAGGTGCACCAGCCAGGGCAGCCAGGCATCCAGATCGTGCGTGCCGGCGCTGCCGAACGTGATCACGCCCACCAGGTCGCCGACCTCTTGGGAACATAACAGGGCGTCGAATTCGCCTTCACAGACCACGGCGATATCGTGCCCGGCCAGGCTGTCGGCGCCATATAGCGCCGTGGTCGCGCCGGCGGGCTTGCAGAGCCGGTATTTGTGCGCTTGCTCCGGCAGCATCGTCGCCACCTTCACCGCCCACGGTCGACCATCGATCAGATGCGGGATGGTCACGCCACGCGCCAGTGCCAATCCCCTGGCGCGTGCGTAGCCCACGCCGTCAGGGCCCGCCCACTGGCGCAACGGCTGGTAGCCGAGCCAGGCGTCACGGATCGTGTCGTCGGCCAGGCCGCGACGGCGCAGCCAGGTCAGCGCCGCGGCGCCGGCGTCGGACCATAACACCTCCATGCACCGCAACACCACGGCGACCGCCGCATCTTGCCAATCCTCGGAGGGCGGCTGGGGCAGGTGCACCATCGGCAATCGCGCCGGCATGCCGGCCGCTTTGGGTAGATCCCCGGCGCCCAACCGCTGGCACGCCTCGGCAAACGTCAGGTTGTGGTGCTTCTGCACCCAGCCGATGACGTCCCCGGATTCGCCGCAGCCGAAGCAATGCCAACCATCGGGGTAGGCTGTCAGGCTGGGCGTCTTGCCGTCAGCGTGAAACGGGCATTGCCACTGCCAGGTCTTGCCGCTCTTGCGCGTCGGCTCGCCCAGGTCGGACCGCATCACCTCCCGGCAGTCAACCGCCGTTTTCAGTCCTTCCACGTCAAACATCGGTCACACCTCGCCGGTTCAAAAGCCTCACGTCTCACGCATTATTAACCATGCGTGAGACTGTGAGACTTATAAACCCCAACCCTCACAGTCTCACGGCCCCTTTCCGTGAGACTGTGAGACTGTGAGACTTATTCATCTAGCGCATCCAACAGATCCATCACGGCGTGACTTGGCAGCGTGTAGAGCTTGCTGCCTTGTTTCCCGGGCTGCATCGCCACCTTGCCTTCACGGGCCAGCCAGTCGGCCGCCGTGCGAATCCGGTTCAGTCCCACGTCGGGCAATTGCTCCTTGACGGCACTCACCAGGTCGTGCTTCTTGACAGGCTGCCGGCCTTTCACCGCCTCGAGGATCGCCCGCTCGATAGCCCGATCGCTCGTGGTGTCCTCCACCTCCAACCCGAAGAAGCGCGCCTGGCTCAGCTCGTCGGTCCCCGGCTTATGCTCCCAGGTGAAGAGCGCGCCGAAGGGCAGCACGTCGGCGCCGCGGACCTTCGTGGCCCGGACCGTGACCGTTTCTGAGTGCTCCTCACGCTCCACCAGCAGGGCCAGGTTAAGCGCCGCCTCGATTGACGAATGGCCGCGCAAGGTATCGCCGCGCCGCGTTGTGACTCCCGTTTGTTTGCGTTGATGATGGACTAGCACCACGGCCGCGCCCGTGGCCTCGGCCAACTGCCGAAACACTGACAACACTCCCGCCATTTCGGCCGAGTTCTCTTCCACATCGCCGGCCACCACGCCCAGGTTGTCAACGATGATCAACCTCGCAGCGCGCTCAATGGCCACCGTTTGAAGCTCCAGAAAAGACGGCGTGTCGATGTCCGATGCATCCAGCCACGGCGTAGGCATCGAGACATAGTAGAGTGGGACGTCAGTCGGAAGGTTGCGCACCCGGCCCATCGCCTCTATCCGCTCATGCATGTCGTCGGCGCCGTTGTCGCAGTCGACCCACAAGACGGGCGCCCGGGTCGTTTCGCGGCCGCTGCCCGTTCCCTTGCCGGGGATCGGGGGCAGCCAGGGCAGGCCGGCAGCCACGTCAGCGGCCAGGTCAATGCACAGCATGGTCTTGAGGCATCCTGGCGGCCCATAGACTATGCTCAGGCTCGGCAGCTTCAGCAGCCCAGTCACCACGTATTGGCGCGCCGGTCGCGGCGCGTAGGCGTCGACCAGCGTGAATACGCGCCAGTGTTGCGGCTCTTTGGCGAAATCGCGCTCCAGCACCTTCTGTGCGGCCGCCGCCGCCTCGGGTGGCAGCGCGCGCAGGGCGTCGGCCAGCGCCGCTGCATCCCGCCCATCGCCGGCCGTGACCGTGCTTGTCGGATCAATCGTCATCGCGCACCCCCAATGGCAGCATCGCCTCGGCTGCTACCAGCATGCTCAGCGCCTCGTCGCGTGCCTGCGCATGGCGCACCGCCTGGCTGGCAAAGTGCCGAGCGGCCTGCCAGGCATCACACGCAGCCGCGTCGGCCACGCCCGCGACTTGAGCCAACAGGTCCAAGTGGCGGCTCAACATGGGGTCGAACGGGGGGTGTTGCGCCAAGGGCAAAATTGTGGTATGATCGATTAAGACGCCACCTGCGTCGTGTCCAGCCACCCGCCCCGGTTCGCCGCCGGGGCTTTTTTCACCGGTCATGTTGCATCTCCCATCGGCTGCGCCTTGACGGCCTCGGCGGCCCGGTCCTGGCGCGCCAGGTCGCGCATGACGGCTTCCCGAATCAATCGCGCCAGGGCCTCCTCTTCCGATTCGCCGCGCCGACTGGCCATGTCGTCCAGCGCCAGCCGCTCCATTAACGGCACGCGCAATCGCTGCCATCCCACCCGAGCCATGCATCACCTCCGCGTCTTTCGCTGCCTCCAGTCTACACTGAGTGAGTGGGCATTATGTATTGTTTACCTTTCTGCCCTTTGCTCCTCTCCTTATGCCGGCGATAGGTACGCGGAGATATATCTTCCAATTCGCAAGCCCGCTCCTGGGAACAGCCTTTGCTTATCCAGGCATCCACCCGCGCGACCAGGGCAATCTTGTCTTCCCAGTCGTCTCGCATCTCCAGACGTGGAGCGCCGGTTTTCCTGGCCCCGACCAGGTGGCGGCTGGCCGGCCGCTTCACGCCATGTTTGTAGGTGCCGCATGGCACGCCATCAAATCTCTCAAGTTCGGCCACTAGGTGCATGTAGTGTGACGCATCGCGCGCATCAATGGCGTCCTGCAGCTCTGCCAGCGCGGCCTCGCGTGCGCTCATTTGATCCCGCAACCGCTCAATTGCACCCATTGGTCCTCCAAAACGAAACGCCCGCTCCCCGATCGGGCCGGGTGCGGGCGCGCTGGAGAATGGACTTGACGGCGCCTGTCCTTTGTGGTATGATACCACCAGCAAACGAAATAGCGCGTCGTGAGCGCATTCAGAAGCACGCCCCGCAAGCTGACCAGGCCTGGCGGGGTTTTGCTATCCTGGGGGCATTGTACCACAACTACTGGTGGTTAGCAATCCCCACCCTACCAGGGGTTGTGCGGCAATGCAGAAAGCGTGTCGTCGAAACTTTAAGGTTCGGGCAATGAAAACGCCTGGCTTCTCTGCCAGGCGTCGTGCGTAGCCCCGCTCGAGCGGGGTGCAGGGACCGGCCGGTCGCCGGGACGATCAGGGTACCAGCTTCGAGGCCTGCAGCCGCGCCTGCCAAGCCGCTTTCCGACTCGCGGCCGCCGCGTCACTTCGCTGCCGGGCGGCCATCGCTTCGGCCGTCTCCAGAATCGCCAACCGCTGTGGCGCTGAGCTCAGCAGGAACACCACCAGCAATAGCAGCAGGCGTGGTCTCCGCACACATTTGACTGCAATATCGAACGGGCTCACTTTCTCACCTCACTACTGTCTGCCTGTAGCAGCCGCCGCACCTCGGCCGCTGGCACGTATAGGCGCCGCTCGGACCGCATAACCTGCAGCAGTCCGGCGCGCAGCCATCGGCGCACAGTCGGCGGTGTCACCTGGCACACATCCGCAACCTCGGCCACGATTAGAAGATCATTGGCGTTCACCGTTTTCTCCTTGCTCCGTCCGCGGCTCCAGGCATCGGTCAACCCGACCTGGCATCCACAGCGTTAGCGGTGCTGATCAGCCCAACTGTACGCCCTCATTGGCAATGCGCGCCCGCTCGATGTAGTGCAGCGGCATAGCATAGCTGGCCCAGCCACCCCCGTCCATCAGACAGTCAATCGGGGTGCCCTCGCGCGCCGCCCTCGTCGCCCAGCTGTGGCGGCAGTCGTGCGCGCTCAGTCCCAGGGCGCCCACACGCTTGCACTCGCCCAGGGCTGTCACGCGGCCCGTGAGACGCCTGGTGCTCACGCCGGCGTCATGTAACCGCCCATCCTTGCGGCTCGTGCGCCACAATGGGCCGATGGCCGGCGCGTCCTGGTCCATGTAGGCTTTTGCGGCTTTCAGGGTGTCGGTTGTCATTTCGTGCCTCTGCAGCTGGTGCACTTTGGGCCGATAGAATGCGAACCGGCCCGCCTTCAGGTCGAAGGCCGCCACCGTCAGCATCGCCACTTCCCCTACACGTAATCCGTGATCGAGTAGCAAACACATGAGTAGGGCGTCGCGGCGGCCCTGCGGCGTGTCAGGTTGCAGCTTGAGCGCTTTCACCTGGTCTGCCGTCAGGCTCACCGGCTCGGCCTTCTTATGCCCGATCCGCGTCGGCACATCCACCAGTTCCCGTGCTTCGTCCACTCGAAGGCCCTCCTTGCGTGAATAGCCTTCGACGGCCTTGATTGCGGCAAGGGTATCGGGCGAAAGCATGCCGGCTTTCAGTGCCAGCCGCGCGTAGGTCTTGACCGTGCTCAGCCGGACATTCACGGTCCCCACGGCGTATCCGCGCTTCAGTTGCCACTGGACGAAGCCAGCCACCAGTCCCCAGGTGATATCGCGCCAGGCGTCGGGATCCCGGGCCAGGTCGCCGGCCGACGCGCCCACCTCGGCCAGGTAGTCGGCGAATACCGCCAGGTCACCATCCTGGCGGGTGCGGGTGTTGGCCGCCTTGCGCTCGCGGTAGTTGTCGAAGGCGTGCGCGGCTGCCACCGTGTTTGCGACTTGCCCGATGTCGGCCGGGTCACGGGTGATCAGGTCATGCCCGTTGCGGGTGATCAGCTCGTTGCCCATCGTTCCTCCCTATGTGGTAGCGTCCGATTAGTATAAATAGTCTGACGCTATAATGCTACGTAGCAGCGACCTTGTCAAGAGGCCACCACGACGCCCGGCACGTCGTCGGCCGGGCATCCAGTCTCGGCGGGCAGGCTCCCCGCGCGCGGGTGCTTTGCATGACGTCCCCCTCGCCCACTCGCGTGCCCCGACTTAGTCGGCGCGTGCAGCATCCTCATCTGCCAGCTTGCCTTCCAGATAGACGACGTATTTGCGCGCCTCCTCGATGTCCGTTAGTCTCTCGGCGTGTGTTCTGGTTGTCGCATGCAGATTCGCAACTAGCGTTTGTGATCTTGCAGCGATCATCTCGAATAGAGCCGGCTCCCGAGGCACCTTGAACATCGGAACGGTGATCCGATGTAAGGCTACCAGATCTGTGAAATCCATTTCTTCCGCAATCTGGGCCATGATCGCGCGCACGTTGGCTTCGTGCACTTCCTCACTTTGACCACTCATCTCGCGTGGCGGATAGATTCGCAGCCTAATCAACGCTCGCCGCGCCCGGTGAGCCAGGTCGATGTCCCACTCGTGGGGCCCTCCACGCCACTCGCCACTTGTGACATACTCAGACGGTTTGACGCTGTTCGTTGCTGCCATCGGTCCCCACCTCCAAGCGGGGTTGTGGCCGGGAATGAAAAAACCCGGCATAGATGCCGGGCCTTTGCTCTGCCAGATCGGGCGTGGTAGAATGCCCCGAGGTCAGGCGCCGCTCCATCCCGGCGTTTGGCTCAGGCCCGGCCAGGTGTTCACGCACCTTGCCGGGTCGCTCTCGCTTATTCGGCTGCAGTCGTCATAGGTTGTGGTAAGCGCCTCCCCGAGGCGATACCTCCACAATCAGGACGATCATCTCATCATCCTCGATCGCGTAAGTAACCCGCCAGTCTCCGATTCGAATACGCCACAGGTCATACCCCTTAAGCTTGACGCACCCTTTAGGGCGTGGGTCGTCGGCCAGTACCAGGAAAGCCGCTCGAATGCGCTCCAGGGTGTCTTTGGGCAATCGCCGTAGGATACGCCGTGGCTCGCGCTCAATCAGTATCCGCCACTGGCCCGGCATCCAATAGCCCCTCTGCTACCAATTCAGCCTCAAACGCTGCCCACGGGATAGCCCCCGAGGGGTTGCGCTGCCAGGCCTCGTATGTCTCAATTGCGCGCCGATCTGCCCGCCGGTCCTCCAGCTCTTCCAAGATGCCCTCGTAATCCTCATATGGGATCACCACAGCTACCCGCTGGCCGCTCCGCTCAATCACGGCATCCCGGCCGCCGTGAACACCATCGAGCAGATCGCGCCACCTGGTACGGGCCTCTTTGCTGCTCATCACCATGACGGTCATGCGTCTCCCCTCCCCTTCGGTAACGTACACAGTGTACCCTACAAACAGGGAGAAGTCAATAGGCAAAGCGTCCACGCGTGCATGGCATCACTCTCTCTGCCAAGGCCAGCGCCAAGGGCGCCGGGGCGCCCCGAGGCGTGCCTGTTGCAGCGCCAGCGCTTGCGCCAATGCCGCGCGCAGGTAGTCGCGCTCGGCTTCCAGCCGCGTGACCAGATCGGCCAATCGCGCCACGTCGGCCAGCAGCGCCGCCCTATCGGCGGCGTGGCCGCCAGGGCTGCCAATGTCAACGTTGCCCCTGACGGCGTCTGCCAGCTGGATCCATAAACGCGCACCCTCTTTCCGGTATGGCAGACTCCCGTCACGCATACGCCGGCGGATCGTGCGGTCGCTCACTCGCAGCGCCGCCGCCGCGTCTGCCAGCGTCACCCACGTTCCCGCCGCATTGTCCGGCTTGTCCATGACTCCAGGATATCACAATCCGTCAATGGCCCGAAACGCGCAGGAAGCGCACCACGGCGCATTTCCCGTATCATGGATGCGGTAGCATACCATGCAGGGGAAAACGTCGAAAAGCAAACGTTTGGCAGGGGCCAGGGCGCGGGCCTGGCGGCCAGTCATGCCGCCCATTCCGCTGGTCGGTGCACCACCACCACGTGGATCTCCCCCGGGCCGCAGCCGGCCGCCAGCGCCGTCTCGTGAGCCGCCTGTATCCGCGCCGCGGCGCCGGCGTCGTGCTCACCACAACATTCGATAATCAGCGGGTGCCAGTCATGTAGCCCGGCCGGGATCAACCGCTCCAAACGAGCGAGGCGAGCTTCGAGGCTTCTCATTTTGTCACCATCTCATCATCAGCAGCCGCGCGTTGCCAATGCCACGGCACTAGCCCGGTCCCCCAGGGAGGCACGAGGGACCGGGCGGACCGGCCAGCGGACCTGGTAGGGACCGGCCGGTCAGGGATATCGCTTGATCAGGTGGTGGCGCCGCCGCTGTCACCATCCAAGACGCCGCGCGCACGCTGCCCGGTGGGACTGGCCAACCACGTGCGATATCTCATCAGTGCGGTCCGGCACGTCCCTTCCCGGCTTTTGGCCATTGACAGCAGCTGATTTCCACACACGAGCTCCGCGGTCAATTGGGCCAACTTCGTGCACGTGCGCCGCAAGCTCTTGAGGTCGGGGGTGATATCGTCTCGCTCAGCCTGCAGCTCGCGCAGCAACAGAACGCACCCACGCGTCAATGCTTCGGCCTGATGCAGTTCGTTCTCCAGATAGCGCTCTTGCTTGACCACCTGTTGGGCCTGTGCCGCTTTGGCTTCATTCATCCGGCGTTCCTCTTTTCTGTGCTCGTAGCGTTCTCGGAATATTCGCATGATCGTCATCAGTTCACCTCGGCCTGCTTTTTACGCGCGACAAATTCCGCCACTATGTCACCTCACCAACTGCCCGGCTCGAGACAGCCCAACAGCCGGGCGCCAGTGAGGGGTTTTTGGGCCAGATCGACACTCGACACCTTCACGATTCGCGTGACTATCTCCAATCGGGTGCTCAGTGGAAGCGCCTCGACTGTCGCATCGATCGACAAACCGCAGGATTCCACTGCGCGCCGCAGGACCAGAGATCCCAGGTAACGACGCGCATCTTCGGTCGTGATTGCGATTATCGCCCGCAGCTCACACGCGGCTTCGACGAACCATGCCTCGTGCACGTGACCGATCTGGATCGGCCGCTCGTACCCATCCTGCCCAAACCAATGATGAGTCGTCCGGAGCGGCACCTGCCAGAACAACGGCGGCGCCTTTCGCAGCGCCTGCTCAGAATATAGATGGCCATCGTCGCTCACCACGAAGCGATCGCCATCCAGCAGTGTCGGCGCCTCGTCGCGGCGCGGGCCGAGCAGCACCGCTTCGTAGTAGGCATGGTCATTTCCTGCCATCTGTTGCCCTCGTTATGGTTTAAGAGAAGGACAGTTCTCACCACCTGGCAAAACAATCAGTCTCAGGTGTTCGTGCGCGAACATCCCGCCACCCAGGTGCCCCGACCAGGTCGGGGCTGCCTCGCTCATCAACCGGCCGCATACTCGCCGATGAGAGCGATCGTCTGGCTCCTGAAGGCCGCCAGGAGGCCTGCGTAGCCGCTCTCCAAACCGTTGAAGGTGTTGCTCTGGTTGAAGGCGATAGCCCCGCGCCCGGCCGCCAGCGTCGCCAGCAGGCGGTCCTGGTTCAACCAGCCGCCCGTCAGTCCCTCGGCGGCCCGGGTCGAACCTGCGCTCAGCACGAACTCGCGACCGGCTTCGCCCAAACGATACAGGCCTGAGCCGGCATATCCACCTGCCTGGTGCCCGGTAGTCCTGCCGGTATGGGGCGTCGCGGCCGCCAGGCGCCCGAGCAGCGCCTTGTACTCTGCTTCCATGTCCTCGTAATACTTCTGCCGCTTCTGACCTTCGTCGTCGATGAACACGCCCAGCTGTTCCAGTTGCAGCCGGAACTTGTCCTGCCGCAGGTTATACTCAGCGTCCCACTTTTCATTCAGTGCCTGCAGGTCTTCGTTCTTCTGGATCTCGAGCTGGATCATCTCATCCTGGTGATCGGCGCTCATTTGGTCCAGGCGTTCCTGCTGTTGTTCCCTGGCCCGGTCCTGTTGGATCTTGAAGTCCGCCTTCGCGTCCGCCTGCTGTTGTTCGTACTGGGCCTTTTGGTCGTCGAGCTGGAGTTGGAAGTGAGCCAGGCGCTCGTCTCGTTGTTCGGCGAAGGCGGTCTGCATCTGTTGCAGCTGGAGGGCGTAATCCTCGTCGCGCCGGCCGGCCTGAACCGAATAGTCCTCCTCGGCCCGGCGGCGACTGACTTCGTAGGCGCGCGCGTTGCGCAGGAAGGCCGTCGCATCGCGTGCCGTGATGGCGTCCTCCTGGCTCATCTGGTAGTCTTCGCGCAGGCGCGACATGTCGCGCTGGTGATCCTCTTCGGCCCGCCTGGCTTCGAGGCCGTGCTCGGCTACCAGCTCGCTCCGTTCCTGGTAGTACTCGGCCTCGGCCTCCATCTGCTCGCGCAGGAAGTCGCGCATCTGGCGTTCGCGCCCCTGCTCGTAGTTGCGCTCGGAGCGTCCCTGGCTGCGCCTGAAGTCGGCGCCGGCTTGGTCCTGCTGTCTCTCGAAGTCGGTGATGGCCTGGTTGCGTTGTTTCTCGTAGCCGCCCTCCAGCTCCACACGTTCCTCGCCGTACTGCTTGACGATCTCGTTGCGCCGCGCCTCGTGCTCCTTGACCGCCTGCGTGTTGGCTTCCTGGTAGGCGATGAAGGCGGTCAGGGCCGCCTCGCCGCCCGCGGTACCGGGCACCTGGCCGGTGCGCGGCAGGGTCCCGGCCGGCGTCACTCCCTTGATGAAATCTGACATGCGCGCCGATTCGGCAGCTGACTTGGCGGCCGTCTCAGGTGACATGAGGCCCAAGTCCCGCAACGCCGTATTGATGAGCAATCCTGGCACCTGGCCGATCTGATACGCAGTCGCCAATGCTTCGCGTATTCCACCGCCTTGCTCTCCGTACTGCTGTTTCCAGCGTTGTTCGCCATAGATGGCTTTGCCCAGCACGTTGCCCAGCTCGGCCCCCAGCTCGGCCCCGATATACACCGCGCCCGCATACAGGGCGACTGTGCCGCCTATTCGCAGTGCCCCGGCTGTCGCTCCGCCCTTCTCCACCAAGCTTTGGATGGCCGCCAAGCCGGTAGCCGCCTGGCCGACCGTCGTCAAACCGGCGCCCAACACGCCGGCGCTGCCAGCGATGGCCAGAGCTGCCTTCACCGCATCGGGGTGTTTCTCCGCGAAGTCGGCCGCCGTCTCCGCCAGGTCGGCCAGTTTCTCCAGGTAGGGCGAGACCTGCTCGACCACGACGCGG
>DATKUQ010000112.1:0-2403 GCA_035530495.1 Burkholderiales bacterium | reverse complement strand
CGTCCCGTCCTTGCGCAGGCCGGCGAAATTGAAGCTGCTTGCAAGCTCGCCTTCAATGTGCCCGCGCACGTGCGCTGCAACCATGCTGCGGTCCTTCTGCGCGACCACCGATTCGTGCCCGCGGCCGATCATTTCTTCGGCGGAGCCGTAGCCGAAAATTTCGGCGAAGCGCGGATTCACGTAGGCGAACTTGCCATCCTGGATGATGCAGATGCCGGCGATCGACTGGTCGACCAGGCCGCGAAACCGCGCTTCCGATTCGACCAGTTCCCGCGCGGCTTCCCTGCGCTGCGTGACGTCGCGGAATATGCCCAGCAGGCAGTCCCTGCCGCCGAGGCGCATCGGCGCGGCTTTGATGTCGGCGTAAAACACCGAGCCGTCCTTGCGCAGCATCGGAATTTCCCCGGCTGTCTGGGCCTCCCCGCGCAGCAGGCTTTCGAACGGCTTCAATGCACCCGCCAGATCCTGTTGCGGATGGATATCCGAGACGGCAATGCGCAGGATCTCTTCGTGCGTGTAACCTAGCATGCTGCAGATGGCCGCATTGGCGGCGAGAAGCATTCGGGTGTTCGCGTCAGCTACCAGAATGCCGTCGACCGCTGCGTCGAAGATCGCGCGCAATTGCTGTTCCGACTCGCGCAAGGCGTCCTGTGCGTGCTTGCGATCGGTGACATCGCGTGCGGAATTGAATAGCACGGGCCTGCCGTCGAGCTCGAGACCATGCCCGGTGATTTCGACGTCGATAACGCTGCCGTCCCGGCGCCGATGGCGGGTCTCGAGTACCGAACCGTCAGGCTTGGCCATCTGTTCGGCGATAAGCCGCTTCAGTTCCTGCGGCGACCACTGCGCATCCCACAGCGACACGTTGGCGCCGATCAGTTCCTCACGGGCATACCCGAGCATCGCGGCAAAGGAATCGCTGATCTCCAGCACATTTCCATCGCTGTCCAGAATGTGTATGCCGTCGCTGGAATTGCGCAGGAAAACCGAGTTGCGGTAGCTCTCGTGCGCCAGCGCGACTTCGGCCAGCTTGCGCTTGGTAATATCCTGCACGGTGCCGATATAGCGCCCTTTCGTACCTTCCCCGGTGAACTGCGAATGCGCCTGTGCGTGCACCCAGCGAATCGCTGCGTCGACCACGATCCGATACTCGATGTCGTAGTGCCCGCCTTTGAGCGTTTCCCGCCATGCTTGGTTCACCCGCTCTCGATCGTCCGGGTGGACGTGCTCGAGGAAGCGTTCATAATCGATGGGCGTACCCGCGGGCACTCCGAAAATGCGGTAGGTCTCCGCCGACCACTGCATCCGGTTCGCTTCGAGGTCGCGCACCCAGCTGCCGACCTGCGCGATCGACTGCGCTTCGTTCAGATCCGCTTCGCGCCGTCGAACCTGCGCGGTGCGTTGCTCGACCAGGGCTTCGAGTTCCCGCCTGTGCGCGTTCAATTCGACCAGCAGCTTCGCTATGTAGGCCATGAGCAGGCTGAAGACAATGCCCAGCGCCGCCTCGAACGACAGCCGCAGCGGATCGCCCCAGCCTCCGACAGGCGCGATGCTCAGCGTCCAGTTCGCATTGGGCAACTTCACCGCCTGTTCCACGGGATCGTCGAGCGGGGCAGAGGAGGATGCCGCGATGGCCAGTCTTGCGCCGCTGTCGGGGGAGATCCGCCAAAGCCGGTAATCGTAGCCTTGCTTCACGAGCTCGGGCAGGTTTGCAGCCTGAAGCGCCTGGGGAAAGCCGATCTCGACGTTGACGAATCCCCAGAAGGTCCGATTTCCGTTGGCGGCGCCGAGAAACACCGGCAGGCGTCCGATTGCCGCCATTTTGCCGGTCGCAAGAATGAACGGGCCGGTAAGCGTGAGCGTTCCGGCGCTTCGCGCGATCGATGCTTCCTTCGCCGTCGACGGATCCGTGAACAGATTTATGCCGACCGCGTCTTCGTTTCCGGCCAGCGGCGCGACGTCTCGGATGATGCCGTCTGGAGCAAGCGACAGGCTGGATACTCCGGGGTAGAGCGGCAGCATCCGGCGGCCCACGGCGGCGAAGTTCGAGATCCTGCCGTTTCCCTGGCGAATCAGCAATTCCAGCGTATAGGCGGCGGACAGGGCTTGGTCGATGCTGTTTTGGAGCGCATCCTCATGGTCGAATACCAGGTTGGTCGCTTGCGCACGTTGTTCTCGAAGTTCATCTGTTTCCAGGCGCGCAATCAGGCTGGCCGCAGCGATGGCGGCCAGCAGAAATGCGACGAATGCCGCCCTTAGCGGGCGGGGTAGGGATAGGGAAAATGGAAACGGTCTCGGCATTGGTAGTCCTTGCCCGAACGTTCCCATTGCGGCAACAGGGGGGGCGACGGATGCGTCGCCAAAGATATCACACTGGCAACTGGTAGCCGCGCTCGCGGAACA
>DATKUQ010000111.1:0-9299 GCA_035530495.1 Burkholderiales bacterium | reverse complement strand
CCGGAAAGCCGAGCAGCGTACCGACCGTGCCGGGCGCAATGGGAGACAAGCCGGTGCCGAAACCGAGCGCGATGAAACGCGCCGGATGCGCCAGCATGAAGCCGGCGCTGGGGTGCAGAATGGGATCAGCTGCCAAAGTGATCAAAACCTTTGCGGGTGATCTGCATCATCTTCCCTGACGCATCGTATACCGACACCAGCCCCGGTTCGCCCGACGTGACGCTGCCGATGCGCGTCAGCGCAAGGCCCAGCTCGGCCGCAATCGACTCTACGCGCTTGCTGTCGTCCGGGCCGACGGTGAAAGCAAGCTCGTAGTCGTCGCCGCCTGCGAGCAGGCATTCCTGCGCCAGACGCTCGTCCGCGCAGGCCCCGAGCGCGCGCGATCGCGGCAGCTCGGCATAGCGCAGTTCCACCGCCACGCCGGAGCGTTCGGCGATGTGGCCGATGTCGGCAAGCAAGCCGTCGGAGACGTCGATCGCGCTGCTCGCGATGCCGCGCAGCGCCAAACCCAGCGCGATGCAGGGCACCGGCGTGTGCAAGCGGGCGAGGCAATGCGCCAGCGCCGCATCGCTGAGGCGGGTGCGCCGGTCCAGGTGCGCCAGCGCCAGCGCCGCATCCCCGCTGCAGCCCGACAGCCAAACCTCGTCTCCCGCTTTGGCGCCGTCGCGGCGCAAAGCGAGCTGCTGCGGCACCGTGCCGATCACCGTGACCGAAATATTGCGCGGCCCGCGCGTGGTATCGCCGCCGATCAACTCGACGCCGAAGGCGTCGGCGAGCCTGAAAAACCCCTGTGTGAACTGCGCGAGCCAAGCCTCATCGGCATCGGGCAGCGCCAGTGCAAGCGTGGCATAGCGCGGCGCGGCGCCCATCGCCGCCAGGTCGGAGAGATTCACCGCCAATGCTTTGTGGCCCAGCTTGGCGGCGTCGGCGCCGACGTGAAAATGCTTGCCCTCGACCAGCATGTCCGTGGACACCGCGAACACCGTGCCTGCTTCGGGCGCAATCAAGGCGCAGTCGTCGCCCACGCCCAGCAGCGCGCGCCGCACCGGGCGGGCGAAATAACTGCGGATGATCTCGAATTCGGAGACCAAGTTCAGGCCGCCGCCTTTCCCCCGCCGGACTTGCGCGCCTTGACCTCGGCCGGACGCGAGCTGGCGGCAAGCTTGTCCAACACGCCATTGACGTACTTGTGGCCATCGGTACCACCGTAGGATTTCGCCAGTTCCACCGCCTCGTTGATCACCACCTTGTAGGGCACGTCGGGCACATGCGCCAACTCATAGGCGCCGATCAGCAGCACAGCGCGCTCCACCGGCGAGAGCTCATGTACGGGCCGATCGATCAGGGGACGGAACGCGGCTTCGAGCTCGGCGGCGTCGGCGATGACGCCGTTGAGCAGCTGCGCGAGGTACTTCTGGTCGGCCTTGTCGTAGCCCTTGAACTCGGCCAGATGCGTGCGGATCTCGTCCACATGTTCCTCGGCCAGCAGCCATTGGTACAGACCCTGCAACGCCAGCTCGCGCGCCTTATGCCGTGCGTTTTTCATTCCTGATTTCCCTGGCCAGATTGGCCATCTCCACCGCCACCTCGGCGCAGTCTCCGCCCTTCTGCCGCACCCGCTCCATGGCCTGCTCCTCGGTATCGGTCGTGAGTATGCCGTTGGCGACCGGCATGCCCGCATCGAGCTGCACCTGGGTGATGCCGGCGGCGGACTCGTTGGATACCACCTCGAAGTGATAGGTATCGCCGCGCACCACCGCGCCCAGCGCGATCAGCGCATCGTAGTGTCCGGTTGCGGCGAGCTGTTGCAGCGCGAGCGGGATCTCCAGCGCGCCGGGCACGCTCAGCTGCGTAATGCGGCCGGGCGCGACGCCGAGCGCCGTCAGGCGCTCGACGCAAGCGGCGAGCAAGGCGGCGCCGATGCGCTCGTTGAAGCGGGCGCGCACGACGGCGATGCGCAGCTCCGCCCCGTTGAGATCGGATTTGATCTCCCTCATTGCCCCGCCTTGGGCAGCACGTACTCGGACACCTCCAGGTCCCAGCCCGCCATGCTCGGCATCTTGCGCGGCGTGGCCATCAGCCGCATCTTGCCCACGTCGAGGCTGCGCAGGATCTGCGCGCCTATGCCGTAGGTCAAAAGCTCCATTTTGGCCGCCGGCTGCGGCTTGGCCTGGCTCGCGACGCGCTCGGCGAGTTGCACCGGGCTTTCGGCGCAATTGAGCAGCACCATGACGCCGCTGCCGGCCGCGCCGATCGCCGCCAGCGCGTCGTGCACGCCCCAGGAATGCGTACCCTCCCCGGTATCAAGCAGGTCGAGCACGGACAGCGGTTCATGCACCCGCACCAGCGTGGGCGTGTCGGCGTCTATGGTTCCGCGCACCAGCGCGAGGTGGGTTGCGCCGGAGATCTTCTCGCGATAGGCGATCAGGCGGAAGCTGCCATGCGCGGTCACAATATCGCGCTCGGCCACGCGCTCGACCAGCGACTCTGTCTGGCTGCGAAAATGTATCAGATCGGCGATGGTGCCGATCTTCAGGCCATGCGCCTTGCCGAACTCGATCAGGTCGGGCAACCTCGCCATGCTGCCGTCGTCTTTCATGATCTCGCAAATCACCGCGGCGGGCGTGAGTCCTGCCAGCGCCGTCAGGTCGCAGCCGGCTTCGGTGTGGCCGGCACGCACCAGCACGCCGCCTGGCTGCGCCGCGATCGGGAATACGTGCCCGGGCTGGACGATGTCTTCCGGCCTGGCCCCCTGCGTCACCGCCACCTGCACGGTGCGCGCGCGGTCGTGCGCCGAAATGCCGGTGGTGACACCGCTCGCCGCCTCGATCGAAACCGTAAATGCCGTGCCGTGCGAAGAGCGATTCTCCTGCGCCATTGGCGCGAGTTCCAGCTGGCGGCAGCGTTCTTCGGTCAGCGTGAGGCAGATCAGGCCGCGCGCGAACCGGGCCATGAAGTTGATTTGTTCCGGCGTCACGAAATCGGCCGCAAGCAGCAGGTCGCCCTCGTTCTCGCGGTTTTCCTCATCCACCAGGATGACCATCTTGCCGGCCTTGATGTCGGCGATGATTTCCTCGGTGCGGCTGATGCTGACATTCGATTGGTGGTCGAACAGGCGATGAACCGGGTTCATTTGACGGCACTCCATTTGGAACCCGCCGATTATAAGCGTTTCCCCGTTCGATCGCGGCAACCCGCCCGAACTTGAGCAAGGTCAAACAAAGCGCTGATTTCGCGGGCGCCACGGCTTGCTATCGGCATGGCCGGGGATATATTCCAAGCAAGTACCGTATTTATGAGCACCACCATGCCCACCGTCCAAGACGATGTCGCCGATCGCGCGACAGCGCAGGAACCCGTCCCGGCCGCGCCACCGGATTTCGCGCGCGCCCTGCAATCGGCATTCGATCCCTTCGGTATGTTCGCTTCGATTTTTCGATCGCAGCAAGCGTGGGCGCAGCATCCGCAGGAATGGCTGCACGCGATCGACAAGCTCGCGCGCGAGGCCGGCGCGCTGCAGGTACACGGGTTTCGCCGCGCTCTCGGCCTCGAACGGGAGGATTACCTCAGGCCGGCCGAGGGCGATGCGCGCTTCGACGCCGCTGAGTGGCGCGACCAGCTGGTCTACGATCTGCTCAAGCAGTGGTACCTGCTCTATACCCGCTGGATCGGGGAGGCGGTTTACGATACGCCGGCGATGACCAAGCACGCCCGGCGACGCGCCGCGTTCTGGGTGCGCCAGTGGTTCAACGCGCTTGCCCCGAGCAACTATTTTTTCACCAACCCGGTGGCGCTCCGCAAGTTCTACGAGACCAAGGGCGAGAGCATCATCGAAGGGCTGAAAAACCTGTCTGAGGACGCGCGCGCGGGCGATCTGCGCATGGTCGACGGCAGGAATTTTTCGGTTGGTCACAATCTCGCCACCACGCCGGGGTCGGTGGTGTTCCGCAACGAACTGATCGAACTGATCCACTATGCCCCAATGACCGCGCAGGTGCACGCGGTTCCGCTGGTATTCGTGCCGCCCTGGATCAACAAGTTCTACATCCTCGACCTGAACGAGAAAAAGAGCATGGTGCGCTACCTGCTCAAGCAGGGTTTTTCGGTGTTCGTGATCAGTTGGCGCAACCCGGACGCGAGCATGGCGAATACCACTTTCGACGACTATGTCCTCAAGGGCGTGCTGACCGCGATCGAGGCCGCGCGCGCCGTTTGCGGCGTGCCCCAGGTGCATGCGGTCGGCTATTGCCTGGGCGGCACCGCGCTCGCCACGCTGATGGCCTGGCTCAACCGCGAATACCAGGGCAAGTCCGGAATGCCGGTGGCGAGTTGGACCATGCTCGCATCGCTGGTCGATTTTTCCAGGGCGGGCGAGATCGAGACCTTCCTCAACGAAGAGGGTCTACGCAAGGTTGAGGAGGTGCTTGCGCGCAAAGGCTACCTCGACGGGCGTGAGATGAGCGCGACGTTCCGCATGCTACGGCCCAACAGCCTCATCTGGCATTATTTCGTACACAGCTATCTTTACGGCGAGAAACCGCCGGCCATGGACGTGCTTTACTGGAACACCGACACCACGCGTCTGCCGCGCGCCATGCACAGTTACTACCTGCGCAACTGCTATGTGAAGAACGCACTGGCGCAAAGAGACGGCATTACCGTCGGGCGGCACCCGATCGACCTGCGGCACATCGTCCAGCCGCTCTATGCGGTCGGCTCGGACGAGGACCACATTACGCCCTGGCGCGGGACGTTCAAGACCTGCACACTGGTTGGCGGCCCGGTGCGCTACGCGCTGTCCACATCGGGGCACATCCTGGGCATCATCAATCCGCCGGTCACCCCGCCGAAACGCGCCTACCGGGCCGGCGACTGGAATGGAGAAACCGACGCCAAGGGGTGGCGCGGCAAGCATCAGCTGCAGCCCGGCAGCTGGTGGGAAGACTGGACGCGCTGGCTTTCGACGCAGTGCGGACCGCTGCGGCCGGCGCCGCCCGAAGCAAGCCGGGACTATCCGGCGCTGTGTCCGGCGCCCGGCACTTATGTGCTCGAGCACTGAACATCGACAGGCCCTGCTTCGGTCTTCGTCAATAGTCCTGGTATTGCTCGCCCAAACCCACGAACCGCGGCTCCGCGCCTATCAGCGTCTCCAGCATGCCGCGCGGAGCCGGCCTATTTCCCGCGCAATTCGCGCCGCAGAATCTTGCCTATGGGCGTCTTCGGCAGGCTGTCGCGGAATTCGACGTACTTCGGAATCTTGTAGCCGGTGAGCTCCCGCTTGCAGTGCGCGATCACCGAGTCGCTGCTGAGGCCGGGATCCTTTTTGACGATTACCACCTTCACCGCCTCGCCCGATCTTTCATCCGGCACGCCCACCACAGCGCACTCGAGCACCCCGGGGTGCGTTGCGACCACGCTCTCGATTTCGTTCGGATAAACGTTGAAGCCCGACACCAGGATCATGTCCTTCTTGCGGTCGGTGATGGTGACATAGCCCTTGGCGTTCATGTAGCCGACGTCGCCGGTCTTGAGCCAGCCGTTCTGCAGGACCTTCGCGGTCTCTCCGGGCAGCTGCCAGTATCCTTTCATCACCTGCGGCCCGCGGATGCAGATCTCACCGGTGGATTTTTCTATATCGCCGCTGCCGGTCCATATCGGCAATTCGTTGAAATCGTCGCCGCGGATCGAAAACTCGGTCGAGGAAATCGGCAGGCCGATGGAGCCGTTCCACGGCGCACCCAGCGGATTGATGCTGGCCGCGGGAGAGGTTTCGGTCAGTCCATAGGCCTCGGTAATATGATGACCGGTGACCTGCTGCCATTTCTCCGCCACCGGCTTGAGCACCGCCGCCCCGCCCCCGACGATAACCTTGAGACCGGAGAAATCGAGTTCGCTGAAGCCAGGCGTGTTCAACAGGCCGTTGAACAGCGTGTTTACGCCGGCCAGCACCGACCACTTCCAATTCTTTAGCTCCTTGATGAATGCCGGCAGATCGCGTGGATTGGTAATCAGCACATTGACCACGCCCAGGCTCATGAAGTAGAGGGTCGTTGTCAGGCAAAAAATGTGGTACATCGGCAACGGCGAAATCACGATTTCCTCGCCTTCCTTGAGTGTGCCGCCGATCCATGCGCCAGCCTGCGCGATGTTCGCGAGGATATTGCGATGCGTCAGCATCGCGCCCTTGGACAAACCGGTGGTGCCGCCGGTGTATTGCAGGAAAGCGATATCCTCTGGGGCGAACTCGACAGGCTTGAGCTGGCCGTCGGCACCGCGCGCGAGCGCGGAACGCATCGGGATGGCGCCGTGTATGCGCCAGGCCGGCACCATTTTTTTCACGTGTTTGACGACCATGTTGACGATCCAGCGCTTGGGCACCGGCAGCAGGTCGCCGAGCTGCGTCGTGATCACATGCTCGACCTGAGTTTGCCGGATCACCTGCTGCAGCGTAGCGGCGAAGTTCTCGACGATGACGATGGCCTTTGCGCCGGAGTCCTTCAGCTGGTGTTCGAGCTCCCGCGGCGTGTACAGCGGATTGACGTTGACCACGATCATGCCGGCGCGCAGGATGCCGATCAGCACCACCGGGTACTGCATCAGATTCGGACTCATGATGGCGACGCGCTCGCCCTTGTTCATTCCCGGCAGACTCTGCAGGAAGGCGGCGAAGTCACGGCTATGCCGGTCCAGCTCGGCATAACTCATGCTGCAGCCGAAGTTGTTGTAGGCCGGCCGATCGGCGAACTTGCGAAAAATATTCTCGGACAGCTGCGGAATCGAACCGTAGAGGCTGGCGTCGATCTCCGCAGGAACGCCCGCGGGGTATTCCTTCAACCAGATCTTCTCGGTCACGGCTTTCTCCCTGCCAGGGTGAGTGCGGACGCTTTGGTATTGGTTTGCGCCCAATTCAAGGTTAGCCAGAAAGCGCTGCGCACGCAATCGCAGCGCGTCGAGGCGTCGCCGTTTCGATCATTGCGCTGTCAGCTTAGCACAGCGTCATTGTTTCAATGCGCGTTGCAGAAGCACTCGCATCGCTGCGGCGCGCTCCTCGTCGTAACCGCCGCGCTCCAGCCCCAGGGGAATCGAGCGCAACGCCAGTTCGCAGTACAGTCGCAAGACGTCCGGGCCGGCGCTGGCGAGGTCGGCCAGGTGCCGTTCCAGTGTGCCGATATCGCCGCGCGAGAACGTGCCTGCCAGTCCCTGCGCCAGTCCCGAACGCTCGACCGAGGCCGCGGTGCCGCGCAACAGCGGCAACAGCGCGCGTATCGTATCCTCGCGCCCGACGCCGAAACTCTGCCAAAGTTCGACCGCCTGATTGAGCAAGGTAATGACGAAACCGGCGGCGTAATGCGCGGCCGCGTGATAGCGCGCGCGGCAGCCGGGCGGCAGGCGTATGGTGCGGCACTGCAGCGCCCCGGCCAGTTGCTCCAGTTGCGCCAGCAGAGGCGCTCCGGCTTCGATGGCGATGGTGCAGCCCGGCAGTCCGGCAAGCGCCACCTCCGGATCCGCAAACAGCTGCAAGGGATGAAAGCCGCCGGTCTGCGCGCCGGCATGCGCAGCGCTTGCCAGGGCCGCAACCTCGGTTGCCCCGCTGCAGTGGATCGCTGCCGAATCCTGGCGCCACTCGAGGCCTGCGGCAACTGCGGCAATCGCGTCGTCCGGAACGGTGAGAAAAATCAGGTCGCAGCCATCGACGACGTCCTGCGCATGCGCAAGGTCACGGCACCCCGCAATCCTCGCCGCCAGCTGTGCGGCCGAATCCGGGCTGCGGCTGGAAACGGCGACGACGCGTTGCCCGCTCTGCGCCATGCCCCAAGCCAGGCCCTTGGCAACACGGCCCGCGCCGATGAAGCCGATGCGCGGCGAATCGCTATTTTGCTGGCGCCTCGGGCTCATCACTCGCAACCGTCCTTACACCAACTTGCCTTAAGCGCAGGATGCGCAATCACCGACAAACCCGGCACGGCTTCAGGCGCCGCGTTCCGCCTGCTTGCGCGCACGCACCACCTGGGCGAGATCGAGCACCACCTGCGCCAGCGCGACCCGGTCGTCTTCCGAGCGCATGATCGTCGGCGCCACCGCGACTTCGATGCCGCAGGCGCGTATGCCGTCCGCCGCCGCCTCGTCCACGGCGTCGATCACGAATCCGTCGATCAGCCGGTAGTACTCGAGCGCGGCCCTGCGCGCCGACACCTCATGGCCCATCTCCTGCATCATTTTCCCGGCCGCGCCCCTGAGCGCGCGCTCGCCGACGATCGGGCTCACGCCGATCACCGGTGCGCCGCGTTCGCGCAGCAGTTCGCGCATGCCTTGCACCGCCAATATCGGCTGGATCGTGTGATAGGGGTTCGCCGGGCAAAGCACGATCGCTTCCAGGTCGGGCGCGTACAGCGCTTCCAGCACCTCATCCGGAATGCGCGCCACGTCGGCGCCGGCATACAGGAAGCCCTTCACCACGGGCTCGCACTCGAGCTCGGTGAGGTATTCGTGGTAGCTCACGTGCCCGTCCTCGGTCACCACCACGGTGCGCACCGGGTCGTTGCTCATCGGCAGCACGCGCGCGTCTATGCCCAGCGTCTTGCAGAGTCCGAGCGTAATCTGGCTGAGCGGGTACTCCTGCCGCAGCGCCTCGGTGCGCAGCAGCGGCAGCGCAAAGGAACGATCGCCGACGCGGACGCGGTGCTCCGAACCCAGGCGCTGCAGCATGTCATGCAGCGCGTAAGTCTCGCCCTCGGGTTCCCAGCCGGCCGCGGAGCTGGCAATCCCGCCGAGCGTGTACAGCATGGTATCGATGTCGGGCGAGAACGCCAGGCCGAAAACCTCGTGGTCGTCGCCGGTATTGACGACGACGGCAAGTTCCCTCCCGCGCAGTCGCCGCAACCCGTCGGCGAGCTTGGCGCCGCCAACCTGACCCGACAACGCGACGACTGTTCCCATTGCACCCCCTGTCCGCGATCTGCGAATTGTAGCCGACGCCGCCACAAAACGTGCGCGGCGCGTCGGCATCCTGCGACTCCGCGCCGCGCTCCTTCCGCTATACTCGAAATCGATTCTGCAGCGCGCACCGAAAAGCTGCCTTCCATCCCCTATGCCGAGAGGATTACATGGTTGTTCAAAGGGCAAGACTTATCATTACCAGCCTGATTTGCGCGACCTTGTCGCTGGCCGGCAGCCTTTCCGCGGCCGCGGCGGAATTGCGCATCGGTCTGGCGGCCGAGGTGACCACGCTCGATCCGCAATTCCTCAACATCGCACCCAACAACAACGCGGCCTGGCAGATATTCGACGCCCTGGTCAAC
>DATKUQ010000110.1:0-8478 GCA_035530495.1 Burkholderiales bacterium | reverse complement strand
CGCGCCGCCTCGTACCAGGTCGAGCCCTCCGGGATGCGCGCCGACCCGAAGAACACGATGGTGTCCTCCACGGCTTCGGCCTCGAAGCGGCTCTTCGGTTCGAGGTACTCCGCCAGGATGCGCAGCGCGCGCGCCTCCTTGCCGTGCATGAACTCCGGGTTTCGATATGCCTTGATCGGTTTCAACTTGGATCCCTTTTCGAATTGAAGCGGATTGAAGGGGCGATGCCCCACGGCGCTGGCAGCCGTGGTCTAGTTTGCTTGTGCGCCGAGGAACGCCTCCAGGGCGGCATTCACGGCGGCCGGTTCTTCGACGGTGGAACTGTGCCCTGCGCCGGGAATCACGACCAACTTCGAGCCGCGAATGCGAGCGTGCATGCGCTCCGCCTTCGCCGGCACCGTTGCAACGTCCTGGTCGCCGACGATGATCAAGGTTGGCGTCTTGATCTTGTCCAGCTGATCATACACACCCGCGCGATCGATCACGCCCTTGACCGCGCGGGTGATGCCGACGCGGTGGTTTTTACTCACGCGCGCCCGCCATTCATCCTTTTCCTTGGTGCGGCCGGGATCGTTCAGGAACTTCTGTCCGAACAGGATCGGCATCACGCGACCGGCGACCAGCTTCAAACCAAGCCAGCGGGCGACGAAGTTCAGCAGGCGATACCGGCCTATGTTTTCTTGCGGTTCCGGGTCGGCCGAAGTCTCCAGCAGCACGAGGGACTTGAGCAGCTCAGGGCGACGAATCGCCAGGCGCATCCCGATGAAGCCTCCCATGGACAGGCCCATGAAATGACAGGGGGCGCAGCGAAGCGCTTCGATGAGCGCAGCGGCATCTTCGCTGAGGGTCTCCATGTCGTAGCCTGATGCGGTGACCCCGCTCTGGCCTTGTCCGCGAAAGTCGAAGGTGATGCAGCGATACCGGTCTTTGAGCGCCTTCACCTGATTGGCGAACAAGTGCCCGCTCATCAGGAGCCCGTGCGCAAACACGATGGTTTCCGGGCCGGCTCCCTGCTCCTCGTAATGGATCTCTGCGTCATTGATCTGCAGCTTTGGCATTTCTCCTCCCTGCACAAATGCAAGCTCGGGCATCATCAGGCGGCCTAAGGACGAGCCGGCTTTGAGTGTAGAGCAGTCATGCGAAAAAAACTCGGCCAGCTCAATGCGTGAAGCTTTTGTTGCGCGGTCGGAATCGATCTTTGCCTGCTCCCCGGACCGGTCGAATTCCCTGTTCGCGCTGTTTTTTTTCAGTCCGCGTTGGCGTCCGGGGTGGTGGTAGGCATCTCTGATCCGCTCGTTACAATTGCTTACTGGCATCAGTGCCGCAATTTGCTAGCCTTAAAGTATTGATACGGCAAGGAGTGGTGCCATGAAACGGTATTCGAAGGTGGCGGCGGTGCTAATCCTGCTCGTGTTCGCGGCGGCGAGCGGGCCTGCGATGGCCGAGCACGGGGGGCGTGGCGGCTGGGGTCATGGCGGCGGCCATTGGCACGGCGGCGGCTGGGGATACGGCCTGGGCCTTGGGCTTGCGCTCAGTCTTCCGCTGTTATTGTCGGACGCTTACGCTCCCTATGCCTATCCTGCTCCGGCCTATGTCTATCCCGCCCCCGCCCCGGCGTACACGTATACGGCGCCGGCCTACTCGTATCCAGCCCCTGCCGCGGCCCAGGCACCGCAGCAGGACTGGTACTTCTGTCCAGACTCGAATGGCTATTACCCGTATGTACGGGAGTGTCCGGGTGGTTGGCAGCGCGTTCCTTCGGTGCCGCCACGCTGACCCCTTCTGCTACTGTTGCGTGCCCTGCAGGCGCAGACCGAGCCCCTGGGCATTCCATACTTTGTGATGGGCGCGGCGGCGCACAATCTCATGACATTGCACGCATGCGTACTCGCCGCTATATGCCGGCGCTGCGCTCATGGCTGTGGCGTCTCGTCCGCAAGCGCACGCCCGCCGTTCGGCATCTCGGGGCCCGCAAGGCTGCGCCCGAGATAGCGCGCCCCCGGTATCGGGTTCTCGCAATACTGCGGGATGTCGCGAAAGCCGAACGCCTGATAGAGGTGCTGCGCCTCGGCCATCATCGGCAGGGTGTCGAGGACCATTTCCGCATAGCCGAGCGCGCGCGCCTCGTCGATGATGCGCTCAACCAGCGCCCGGCCCGCGCCGAGCCCGCGCGCGGCCGGGCGCGAGGGCTGGATCCTGGGGGTAATGTGAGGGACTGTACGGTCAAACGAGACGCCAATAACTATTGACATAGTATTGGTTTTACAGTACTTTCGTGTTTCGCGAAACAAGAATACTCCTCAACCTGGCCCAACATCATGCCCCGAATCGCCAACCGGCAACCAGTTCTCAAGGCACAGGATTTGTACCTCCTGCTGGCGCTGGCTGCGTGGCGTGCCGAAAGCATTACCTATCCGGAGCTTGCCGCCTTCACCGGATTGTCGATGTCCGAAGTGCATGGCGCTCTCAAGCGCGCGGAGCAGGCGCGGCTGTTGGTCTTCGACGCCAAGCGACCGACGATCATCAAACCGGCGTTCAAGGAGTTTCTCTTCCATGGCGCTCGCTATGCTTTTCCGCCGGCAAGGGGAACTATGGTGGGCGGAATCCCCACGGCCTATGCGGCAGCCCCGCTCAAGGCGCATATTGCGCCCTCGGCCGATCCGCCCCCGGTGTGGCCTCATGCGCAAGGCAGCGAACGCGGCATTGCGCTGATTCCCCTTTACCCTTCGGCGCCCGCTGCCGCCCTGCGCAACGCGGCGCTCTATGAGAACCTGGCCCTGTTCGACGCGCTGCGCAGTGGCAATGCGCGCGAGCGCACCCTGGCGCAGAAGCTGTTCGAGGAGCGCTTGTGAATCCTGGCGATCCCAACGTCGCCCGCGTCGAAATAGTCGCTGCGGCGCTGGGCGGCTTATGCGAGGAACTGGTGTTTGTCGGTGGTTGTGCGGCCAGCTTGTTGATCGACGCTCCGAGCGCGCCGCCGGCCAGGGTCACCTACGATGTGGACGTAATTGCGGAAGTCGCTGCACTCAGCGACTACTACGCCCTGGAGAAACGGTTTACAGAGCGCGGCTTTGCGAGGGACGTTTCCGAAGGGGCGCCTATCTGCCGCTGGCGAGTGCAGGATGTCGAGGTGGACTTGATGCCTACGGATGAAAGCATTCTGGGGTTCTCGAACAGATGGTATCCGGCGGCAGTTGCTTCCGCGTTGTCGACGGCGTTGCCCAGCGGCCGGCGCATCAACCTGATCTCGGCTCCGGCATTTCTCGCCACCAAGTTCGAGGCCTTCGACACCCGCGGGAAAAGCGATGTGTTGATAAGCCATGATCTGGAAGATATTGTGAACGTCGTCGAAGGCCGCCCGATGGTCGTGGAGGAAATCACCGCCGCGGAATCCGCGTTGCGTGCTTACCTGACAATGAAATTTCGCGAGCTGTCGCGGAATCCGGATTTCGCCAATGCCCTGCCGGGGCTGGTGGCCTTCGATGATCTTTACCAAAGCCGGATCCAGACAGTGCGCGATCGTATGTCGGCTATTGCAGAACTCGACGGCCTATGAACTCCGCCACCATCGTGCAGAAACTCTGCAACTACCGCAACGTTCTGCGCGACGACGGCATGAGCTATGGCGGCTGCGTCGAGCACCTCACCCGGCGTCGCGCGCGAGGCGCAGGCCGGAGAACTGCCAGCGCGCGTCGGGCGGAAAGAAATTGCGGTAGCTCGCGCGGATGTGGCTCGCGGGCGTGGCGCAGGATCCGCCGCGCAGCGCGAGCGGATGCAGCGCGCCGCTTTCCAGGAAGGTCTCCTCCCGCCCGGGGCGCGGCTCGTTGTCTAGGCGACTTCGAGAACCAGGCGCTTGCCGCATGCCTTGACGTACTTGCGCAACGTCGCGACCGAAGGGGAGTGCTTTCCGGTTGCGAGCGCGCGTTCCAGGCGCGCGACCGCCGGAGCGTGCGTCCCCATGCGCTTGGCGACTTGCGCCTGGGTGAGTCCGGCCTCTTCACGCGCCTTGAGCAGTGCGTCGAGCAAAGCGAATTCCTCGCGCTCGAGGCGCTCCACTTCGGCGCGCACGCCGGGGCGGCGCAGCAGCTTTTTTACGACTTGGTCATGAGTTTGCATGTTTGACTTCCTTCATTCGTGCTTCGGCGATCCGGCGCTCACGCGGCGGCGCCCTTCAACCTAAGTTCGAACAAGCCTTCACCGAATGCTTTGGTGTGAGGCTCTCCGAGGTTCGGACCGAGCGCGACGATACGGCGGGTCAACACGATGTACCGGGCAGCGAGCGTGTCGGGCAGGTTCAGGATGTCCGCTTGGACGGTCTCACTGTAGTAAGTGATCGTGTAATCCGCGGCTGAATAGTAACAAATATGTTATCGACGCGCAAGCACGCTTAGCCGTTATCAATCATGACATTGCACGCACGCGTACTCGCCGCAATAGGCCGGCGCTGCGCTCATGGCTTCTACCTCTCTTTTGCAAGCGCACGCCCGCCGTTCGGCATCTCGGGGCCCGCAAGGCTGCGCCCGAGATAGCGCGCGCCCGGTATCGGGTTCTCGCAATACTGCGGGATGTCGCGAAAGCCGAACGCCTGATACAGGTGCTGCGCCTCGGCCATCATCGGCAGGGTGTCGAGGACCATTTCCGCATAGCCGAGCGCGCGCGCTTCGTCGATGACGCGCGCGACCAGCGCCCGGCCCGCGCCGAGCCCGCGCGCGGCCGGGCGCACGAACAGCCGCTTCATTTCGCAGCGCGCGCCGGCCAGGGCGCGCAGCGCCACGCAGCCGACCGGCACGCCGTCGTTCGAAGCGAGGAAGAGCCGCCCGCCGGGCGGCGCGTAGTCGCCGGGCAGGCCTTCGAGTTCCGCCGCGAAACCCTGAAAGCATAGGTCGATGCCGAGGAGCGTTTGATACTCCCTGAACAGCTCGCGCGCGGTGTCGATGTCGCTGCCGCTGGTCTGGGCTTGGCGGATGGTCAGCATGGCGGTTCTAATTTGGGCTTGGCTGCGGAACTGGATTTGTCGGGGTGACCGAACGAACGCGGGCTTATGTATCCGCCTTGGCAATTCAGGGTCCTTCTTACTTCCGGCCGCTCCAGTAGCTGGGTCTGCGCCGGTGATGGCGAAGCGCTTCGGCGCCGGCACTCACTGGCCTACTTGCGGCCTCGCCAATACCCAGGACGCCGGCTATGGTGCGCAACGGCGAGGATGCGAAGCTGGTCGCCTGCGACCGTGTAAATCAGCGCGTAACGAAATCGCCTCATCACGAGACGACGCTTGCCATTGCGCCAAATCATGCCGAGACCCGGATGCTCCAGAAGGAGGCTGACGGAATGTTCGAACTCCTGCAATAACGACTGCGAGAGGGCGATGCCGGCCTTCGTTCGGAAGTACTCAGCTGCCTCCCGGAGGTCGTCTTGCGCCTCGGGATGCAGCCAGTAGTTCATCGAAATTCGGCTTTCAGCTTGGCCAGGGCGTCGCGCCCGTCGACCAATGAGACGGCGCCGCTCTCGATTTGCGCGTTGCGCCGTTCGACTTCTGCCGCCCAGGCATCGTCGACGCCGGGGTCGACGTCGATGCTCGCGATCAGGCGCTCGATCAGGCGCCCGCGCTCTTCCGCCGACAATTGCAGGGCTTCGGCTTCAAGTGCTTCGACGGTTGATGACATGGCAATCTCCGAGTGGGGTTGCGAATGACGAACAGGATGCCACAACGCTGCCATCCAGGGCAACCGAAGGGATCATTCGATCGCGGCGCGGGCTCGGTCAATGGACTCGGCGGCAGGGATCAGCGTGGCGCGGCCGCTTTCGATTTCGTCGATGCGGCGCTCCACCTCCGCTGCCCAGGCATCTTCGATTTCCTGGTCTTTGACGAGGCTGGCGACCAAGCGATCCGCGAGCTGCGCCCGCTCCTCGGGGGAAAGTTTCAATGCCTGGGCTTCAACAATCTCGAGCTGGCTCGACATTCGAACCTCCTCAGCTGAGAACTGCATCAATCACACTCGTGCCCGCTTGCCCGTGCTGGGCGTTGCAGCAGGTGCGCTCCTCGATCGGCTCCGCCGCGAAACCCTGAACTCATGTGGTTATTGTCCCTACAACAACCTGGCCGTGCGAGCTGGGCCTAAGAACCCGTTTCAGAATGAAATGTCATTCCGAGGGCGTAGCCCGAGGAATCTGCTTCTTCCCAGGTCCAAAAGCAGATTTCTCACTTCGCTCGAAATGACAATCCTTGAGTGAGTCATTTTGAAACGAGTTCTAAGGCCGCCGGCGCAGGGCGCGGGAACATCACTCGGCATCGCGCGCGAGGCGCAGCCCGGAGAACTGCCAGCGCGCGTCGGGCGGAAAGAAATTGCGGTAGCTCGCGCGGATGTGGCTCGCGGGCGTGGCGCAGGATCCGCCGCGCAGCACGTACTGGCCGCACATGAACTTGCCGTTGTATTCGCCGACCGCGCCGGCGGCGGGGCGGAAGCCCGGGTAGGGCGCGTAGTCGCTGCGCGTCCACTCCCACACGTCGCCGTAGGCCTGCGCGAGCGCGCCGCCGGCCGGCGCCTCGCGCAGCGCGAGCGGATGCAGTGCGCCGCTTTCGAGGAAGGTCCCCTCGCGCGGCGCGTCGCGCGCGGCGACCTCCCATTCGGCTTCGGTCGGCAGGCGGGCGTTGGCCCAGCGCGCGAACGCGTCGGCCTCGTAGAAGCTCACGTGGCACACCGGCGTGTGCGGATCCACCGGCACTTCGCCGTGCAGCGTGAACGCGTGCCAGCGCCCGTCGCGGTGCTCCCAGTATTGCGGCGCGTGCCAGCCGCGCGCGCTCACCGCGTCCCAGCCGGCAGCGAGCCACAGCTCGGGCCGGCGGTAGCCGCCGTCGTCGATGAATTCGATGAAGTCGCCGTGGGTCACCGGGTGCGAGGCGATCCGGAACGCGTCGAGCCAGACGCGGTGGCGCGGCGTTTCGTTGTCGAAGCAGAAACCGTCGCCGGCGTGGCCGATGTCGCGCAGGCCCGCGGCGCAGGCGATCCAGCTGCGCTCGCGCGCCCGTATCGGGGTGAGCCGCCATTGCTTCTGGTACGCGGGTTTCAGCGGGTTGCGCGAGAGCAGGTGTTTCACGTCGGTGAGGATGAGTTCCTGGTGCTGCTGCTCATGCTGCAAGCCGAGTTCGATCAGGGCACCGGTTTCCGCGGGCGCGCGATCCGCGGCGAGCATCGCAAGCATCGCTGCGTCGACGTGGCGGCGATAGGCGAGGATTTCCTCCAGCCCGGGGCGCGAGAGCATGCCGCGCTCGGGCCGCGGGTGGCGCTCGCCGATGGCGTTGTAGTAGGAATTGAACAGGTAGCCATAGGCGGCATCGAACACGCGGTAGCCGGGCTGGTGCGGCGCGAGCACGAAGGTCTCGAAAAACCAGGTGGTGTGCGCCAGATGCCACTTTACCGGGCTTGCGTCGGGCATCGACTGGATCGCGCAATCCTCGGCCGACAGCGGCGCCGCCAGCGCGCGCGTGGCCAGGCGGACCGAGCGGAAGCGTTCGCTGCGGCTGCCGCGCGGCGCGGGGCTTTGCGGGGACGGGTTAGATTCGTGAGCCGTGTCCATCGGCACCTCCACGCGTTTGGTTTGCCCCGAAGGGCGTCGGATCGGCCGGCAGGAAAGCGCGGCCACGGATAACGCTACTTTACTCTGACTCGCGTCCATGTCCATAAGTCGGAACCGGCCCGCCGGCATGCCAGCTGATCATCCAGGCGCGAATCAGACCTTCCAGAGCTTAACCGCACGCGACTTGCGGATCGAGGCGTCGCGGGTAGCGAGCGGCAGCTTGCGCGCGCGCGCCGTCGCTACGATCAGACGGTCGGCCGGGTCGCCATGGAACGACTTGGGCAGGGCGTCGAGCGCGAGGATCACGTCGATGTCTAGCGGGATTACCGAGATCATTCGCTCGTCCGCAGCTTGGGCGAGCCAATCGGGAAAGCGCAGTGGCAGTTGCAGGCGGCGCTTGGCGGCCAGCATCTGCACTTCCCACAGGCTGACGGCCGCCAGAAACAGCTCGCCGCGCCCGGCCTTTGCGTCCAGTGCCGAGCGCTCCGCGGTCGATAGCGGCGAGTCAGGCGTCAGCCACCACACCCAGACATGGGTGTCGAGCAGAACGCTCAACGCAAGGCCTCGAAATCCTTGTCGCGGATAACCGACTCGCCGGGGTCGGCGAGCAAGCGACCGCCCATCGCCCGCAACCGTTCCCAGGGTTTTTGCGGCTTGCCGGACCTGGATACCGCCGGCGCTTGCAGCTGCGCGACCACCTTTCCGCGGCGCGTGATCGCGACCGGCGCCCCGGTTTGCTCCAGGCGGCGGATGATCTCCAGGCAGTGATGCTTGAACTGCGTGACTGAAATGTCCATTTCAGAATTATATATGGCCATATGCGCATCTTCAAGCGCGCCGCGATGCCGGAAACAGCCTCTCAGTCTTGATCCCCGTTCAGCCATCCCGCGCTTTGCGCGTCGGCGG
>DATKUQ010000109.1:0-3192 GCA_035530495.1 Burkholderiales bacterium | reverse complement strand
GTGCTCGATGATCGCCCAAGACCGATCGCTTCCATCCTGGATACGAACCGATCGGATTGCAGTGCAGCAAGTTTTTGGTTGCGATCTTCGCCAGACAGCGAACGCGAAAAGCACATGCCGTCTGATGATCCGTGTCTTGGTTCGTCTGCAGTTGGCTCGTCTCGAATTTGAGAACCAAACAGGTCTCGGGCGATAAGCTGCCATTGTCGCCGTGACATGTAAAAAGTGAGGTTGTTGCGGTGCACATGTCGCTCGCCGCCATGTTCTGCACTTTTGCAACACGACTGTTGAACCCATGCACTTCGTCGGCTTGGGGTCAAAGCACAAAGTCGCTGCGCGACAGCCCGCTGAGGCGGGCGCAAGAGTCGATTAGCCGGTGGTTTTGGTGAGCGGTAACCAATTGGGAGAATGGGCGTAACGGGGCGGGACGCCCGCGCTTGAGGATCGAGGTCTCAGTAACCTCACTCAAGGATTGGAACTCCCCATGACCACACCTACCACTGTCTCGCCGCTGCGTCAGCGCATGATCCAAGATATGATTGCCCGCCGTATGGTCCCTGGCACTCAAGTGGGTCATATCCGCGCCTGCAAGCGGTTCGCAGCGTGGCTCAAGCGCTCGCCCGAGACCGCCACGGCCGACGACCTGCGCAGCTTTCAAATGCATTTGACCGAGACAGGCGTCAGCGCGATCACGCGCAACCGTACCATGACCGGCCTGCGTTTTCTGTTCCGCGTCACGCTGCGCCGCCTCGATTTGCTGCCCGAGATGTATCACGTCAAGGAGCCGCAGAAGGTGCCGCTCATTCTCAACCAGGACGAGGCGCGACGCCTGCTGGCGATGAGCGACAAAGTTCGCAACCGGCTTCTGCTCAGCCTCGGCTACGGCGCTGGTCTGCGCGCTGGCGAGGTCGTCCGCCTCAAGGTCAAGCACATCGACCGCGCGCAGAAGATCATTCGCGTCGAACAAAGCAAGGGTCAGAAAGACCGGCTCGTCATGCTGTCCCCAGAGATGCTTGAGTTGCTGGAGGACTGGTGGCCGCTGCGCACGACCAAGTACGATGTCGGTGTACCCATGGCCGAGCGCTGGCTGTTCCCCGGTCGTCGCAAAGGACTGCATCTGTCACCCCGGCAGCTTAACCGGCTGTTCCACGAGGCGGCCGCCACGGCCGGGATCACCAAGGCCGTCAACCTGCACGCCCTGCGGCACAGCTTCGCCACGCACCTCTATGATCGCGGCGTTGACATCCGCATGATCCAGGCGCTGCTCGGGCATACCAAGTTGGAGACGACGGCGCGCTATGCGCGCGTTTCTACCGGCCTCATCACCTCGATCGAAAGCCCGCTCGACCGGCTCAACGCGCCACGCAAACAATCCAAGAAGCGCAGCAAGGGCCATCCGCCGGCAGCGTAGTGCCGGGACATGATCCGCCCAACGCTGGAGGTTGCGGATATCTTCCGCGACCATGGTGCCGCGTGGCGTGAAGCCAATCGCGGCCACGTCAGCCTCGGTCAATTGAAGGTGATGAGTGCCATCGAGCGCTGCCGCACGGCGGCGCTTGGTGGTCACGTCACGCGCTGCGAGAACGGTGTGTGCGGCCACACCGTCATCAGCTTCAATAGCTGTCGCAATCGGCATTGCCCGAAGTGCCAAGCGTCAGCGGCGGCGAAATGGATGGCCGATCGCGAGGCCGAGTTGCTGCCGGTGCCGTACTTCCACGTCGTCTACACGCTGCCGAGCCAGCTGCGCGACATCGCCTACCAGAATAAGCGGATCATCTACGATCTGCTAATGAAGGCGGCGGCGGAAACGACGCTGGCCATCGCCGCTGATCCAAAGCGCCTCGGCGCCAAGATCGGCATCACCGCCGTTCTGCACACGTGGGGCTCGGCGATGACGCATCATCCGCACGTGCACATGATCGTGCCGGGTGGTGGTTTGTCGAAGGATGGTGACCGTTGGATCGCAGCAAGCGCGAACTTCCTCGTGCACGTCAACGTGCTGGCGCGGCTGTTCCAGGGCAAGATGCTGGCGATGCTGAGCGATGCCCACGCGGCTGGCCAGTTGACCTTCTTCAACAGCCACGCCGGTCTCGCTGAAAAGAAAGCGTTCAAACGGTTCCTGGCGCCGCTGCGGCATATCCAATGGATCGTCTATTGCAAACCACCGTTCGCGGGGCCGAAACAGGTGCTGCGTTACCTGTCGCGCTACACCCATCGCGTTGCCATCTCGAACCGGCGACTGGTCGCGGCCGACGACGGCGGCGTCTCATTCCGTTGGAAGGACTACCGGATCGAAGGCCCCGAGCGCTGGAAGACCATGACGTTGGCGCCGGCCGAGTTTATCCGCCGGTTCCTCATCCATGTGCTGCCGCGCGGCTTCCATCGCATCCGGCATTACGGCCTGTTCGCCAACGGCAACCGCGTGGCCAATATCGCCAAGGCGCTCGAGTTACTCGCGGTGGCGCCAGCAATGGCGACAAACGACGCCGAAACCACGACACCAGCGGAACCCGAGCAACCGTGTTTGCTACCGCGCTCCTGCCCCTGTTGCGGCGGGCGCATGATCATCATCGAGGTGTTCGCGCGTGGCGAGACGCCAAAACATCGGCCATCACCGAAACCGCCGCCGATGAGGATAGATACGTCATGAGCGCAACATCGCGTAGCGTTCACTGCATTCTAAAATGCTGGTCATCCGCCGGCAACGCCGTCGCTCGTGCCGATCGCCAAGCGGACCAAACGATGCGCACCCAACATCATCATTACAGAGGCTTTTGGCGACCAGATCGAGCGCATCCACAGTCTCAAAAGGCGCCTGCACTCACCGCCCGGCCGCACCGACAGCACCCGAACCGCAGCCGAGCCGCACTATCGCCATAGCGCCCGCTGCACCGTTCGTGCCCACTCTCCCACGACTTCGTGCCTTGGCGCTTCTCCGACGCCGGCTCCAGTGCGAGCGGCAAAGCCTGCGTTGCCGGCGTCCGAGAAACCTACACATAAGGGTGCATCAGAAGCCTACCTCCACGTTTGGGAGGCAACGGTCGCTTATTGGGGAAATGCAGTCGTCGATCTAATCCATGCGATGAAGGCCTTGATCGCGGCGAGCTTTGGATGCCCGTCGCGGTGGATGATGTAGAAGCCGTAGCCGGGCAGCGTGATGCGCGAGACGGGCACCAGCGCGCCGCTGGCCAG
>DATKUQ010000108.1:0-2865 GCA_035530495.1 Burkholderiales bacterium | reverse complement strand
AGAATGCATCCGCCAGGAACTGAAGGAGCCGGACGCCCAGGTGGCCGCGATTGGCCTGGCCGGGGAGAACCGGGTTTTCTACGCCTCCATCGAGCAGGGCCGCTCCAGCGCCAGCCGTGGCGGCATCGGCGCGGTCATGGGGGACAAGGGCCTCAAGGCGATCGTGGTGCGCGGCACCAAGGATGTCAACGTCGCGCGGCCGGAAGAATTCATCAAACTGTGCGACGAGGTGCTGCAATACATCAAGTTCCGCGCCGATCATCCGATTCCCGGCGTCCCCGCCATCCTGCAGGGGCTCGGCTCGCCGCAGGAAATGGCGATCGTCGACGAGCAGTGGCACACCACCAGCTTCATGTGGGGCAATGCGCGCACCCGGCGCAAGGACTTCTGGACCCATGAAATAGAAGAGAAGTGGCGCAAGACGCAGGAGGATGTGCGCACGCGCCTGATCAGCTGCTACAACTGTCCGATGAAATGCGGGGCGACCATCTCCGTCCCGGGGCAGCCGACCTACATGATGAAGTGCTACTCCAAGCTCACCTACACCATGGCGGCCTATTCGGACCTCGAGTTCGGTTTCAAGATCGCACAGCGTGCTACCGAATACGGCGTGGACGGTTTCTCGACGCCGCAGGTCATGGCGTTCGCGCTCGAGCTGCTCGAGGCCGGCATCCTCACCGACGCGGATTTCCCCGGCATGCCGGCCGATGTCGAGGGGCGTTTCTTCTGGCTGCTCGACCGCATCGTCAGGCGCGAAGGCATAGGCGACGCGCTCGCCGATGGCGTTTACTGGGCCGCCAGGCGCATCGGCAAGGGCGCGGAAAAATTCGACCACAACACGATCAAGAAACACGAACAGCTGCCGCTCAAGCTCGGCATGCTCAACCCGATCTACTACCTGATGTACTCGACCGGAGAGAAGATCAACATCACCCAGATCGAGGGGCAGTTCCCGCAGGCGCCGTTCCCGACCATGGAAGAGCGCGAAGCCTTCGTCAAGGACTGGATCCAGGTTCCCGACGACAAGTTCAAGCGCTACCTGCTCGAGTGGGAGCCGCGCGGCGAGAAATCGAATCCGCATTACCCGTCGGTCGAGGCCAGCTGCGATGTCGTCGACTGGCAGGAAAAGATGCACTACATCGACGACGCCCTCGGCACCTGCGCCGGGCTGTCGTCCTTCCCGCTGAAGCCGCCGTACCACATCCACAACTTTCCCAAATTCATTTCGGCGGGGACCGGCATCGATTTCGACTCGGCCAGCCTGTGGAAGGCGGCCACGCGCAACCGCACCCTGCTGCGCGCGATCAACGTGCGCCGCGGCATGCGCCGCGCCGACGACAAGCCGCCGGAGGACCACTGGAAGAAGCGCTTCCCCGACCTGGAGAAGACGCTGCTCGACGAGTACTACAAGCTGAAGGGCTGGAATTCGAACGGCATCCCGACCAAGGCGTCGCTACTGGATCTGGACCTGGCTTGCGTCGCGGAGGACCTGGAGCAAAGGGGGATCCTGGTGGATGCGGACGCCGGCAGTGACAAGGCCGGAGCAGAAACGCAAGCGAAGGAGGCACTGAGCCATGCCTAAGGTCATGAAGAAGATCAAGTCCATCACCATCAACGCCGACTTGTGCAACGGTTGCCGCGCATGCGAGGTCATCTGCTCGCTGTTTCACGCGACGCCGCGCTACAGCAGTAACAATCCGGCGCGCTCGCGCATCCGCATCACGCGCGAGCCGCTGCGCGACATTTATCTTCCGGTCTACGCCGGGGAATATACGCCGGCCGAATGCGCCGGCCGCGACACCTACATCATCGACGGCAAGAAATACGACGAGTGCGATTTCTGCCGCGCGTCGTGCCCCTCGCGCGACCTGTTCAAGGAACCGGATTCCGGCCTGCCGCTGAAATGCGACATGTGCGAAGACGAGCCGGGGCTGGAGAAGCCCAAGTGCGTGGAATGGTGCCTCAACGACGCGCTGATCTACGAGGAGCGCGAAGAGGAAGTCGAGGAAGCCGAGCCGAGCGCGCCCGAGATCGAGATCGGGGTCGAGGCGCTTATCGACAAGCACGGCTTGCAGAAGGTGCTGGACGCCGTCGCGAGAATGTCGAAGTCTTAGGATCAGCGCCGTACAACAGAGCCCGGGAACGAACATGGAGATGGTCACCCCTTTCAAGGACATCATCGACGCCATCAAGGCGAGCGGCGGCGATGCGTTCAAGCGCTGCTACCAGTGCGGCCTGTGCGATACGGTCTGCCCGTGGAACCGCGTGCGCAACTTCAGCATGCGCAAGCTCGTGCGCGAGGCGACCTTCGGCCTGACCGAGATCGAGAGCGAGGACATCTGGCGCTGCACCACCTGCGGCAAGTGCCCGCAGGTCTGCCCGCGCGACGTGAAACAGATCGAATCCGGCGTGGCGCTGCGCCGCATCGCCACCGAGTACGACGTGTTCCCGCATGCGGTGCAGCCGATCCGGGCGGTGGCCGCCAGCCTGCGCGCCGAAGGCAACCCCTTCGGCGAAGAGCGCGCCAAGCGCGCCAAGTGGGCCGAGGGCCTGCCCGTCAAGTCCTACACCGAGGGGATGGAATTCCTGTATTTGCCCGGCTGTTACCTGTCCTACGACCCCAGGGCGCGGAAGATCGCGCGCGCGACCGTCGAAATCCTCAACCGGGCCGGCGTGGATTTCGGCATCCTCGGCCCGGAGGAAAGCTGCTGCGGCGAGAGCATACGCAAGACCGGCGACGAGGCGCTGTTCAAGGCACTGGCGCGGCAGAACATCCGCGCCCTGGTCGACCATGGGGTGAAGAAGATTCTGGTGTCCTCGCCGCATTGCTATCACACCTATACCCGCGAGTACCCGGAGTTCATG
>DATKUQ010000107.1:0-11081 GCA_035530495.1 Burkholderiales bacterium | reverse complement strand
AGTCTCAGCGCGCAGAACGATGTCGGCACCTACGAGCTCGATGCCAGCCACCAAAAGGGCGGCGAAGGCGGAACGCCGGTCCGCCTGGGCGTCACCGGCGGCATCGGCATGGTCGGCGGTCACGCGTTCTTGAGCCGCGCGATCACCGACAGTTTCGGCGTCGTGCGCGTTGCCGACTATCCCAATGTGCGCGTGTTGCAGGACTATCAGGTCGTCGGCAAAACGGACGCAAATGGCTATGCGGTGTTGCCGCGCATGCGCGCTTACGACAAGAATGTCGTCTCGGTCGACCAGGACGATTTGCCGCTCGACGCGGCGATCGGCAGCCTCAAGCTGGTTGCGACACCCTATTACCGCAGCGGCGTGCTGATCGACTTCCCGGTCAAGCGGGAACGCGGAGGAACGCTGCACGTCGTCCTCGAAGACGGCAGCGATTTGCCCTCGGGCGCGCTGTCGCAGATCGTAGGCAAGGACGAGGAATTCCCGGTCGCGCTGCACGGCGAAGCGTACCTGACCGGATTCGAAGCGAAGAACCGGATCCGGTTCACGTGGAAAGGGCAGAACTGTACAATCGATGTGCCGTACCCGGTCAATACGAAAGACGCATTGCCTGATCTCGGAAAGTTTGTGTGCAAGGGGGTTCATCCATGACCATCGTGAATCTTGTGGCCGAGCGTCGGCTATTGTGGCTTATGAGTCGCTTTGCATTGCGCCTCGCCTACGTGTCGGCGCTGGTCTTGTCTTCGGTTTCTCCCGCGCTTGCCGCGCTCAGCTGCAGCGCCGCCAATGTATTGCTCAATTACGGTCCCTACGACGTCCTTGCAGGCACGCCGCTGAACGCAGCCGGCACGATCACCGTGACTTGCACCAAGACCGGCCGCACCAGAACCGGAAACGTGAGCTATACGGTCGCGCTGACACCGCTGACTCCCAGAAAGCTTGCGCCGCCAGGCGGTCCTGATCGACTCAGCCACCAGTTTTATGTGGATTCTGCTCGAACGCAGCCCTGGGGCGACGGAACGGGCGGGACGTTCGTCATGGGCAGCACTTTCCGAGTACGAAGAAGGTCGACAACGTCCGATGCTCCGATTAACTTTTACGCCGCGATCACGCCCGGTGGCCAGGGTGTTTCCGCGGCCTCGCCCGGGCCGCCGCCGACGACGTATACGCAGACGTTTACCGTCACCGTGACCTGCACCGCGCCCGCTGGCGGGTGCTGACAGCGAACAAAAGCACCGATTGAGGGCATGTCAATTCCGTCATTCCGAGGCCCTGGGCCGAGGAATCTGCTTTTCATTGTCCCGAGGAGGCAGATTCTTCAGCCAGCGCCTGCCCCGAGCGCAGCCGAAGGGGCCTCAGAATGACAATCTTTAGAGGTTCGGTCGCCGTGCCCTCGCCGGCACAGCGCGGGATGGATGCTGCTACAGCTGAAGGCTCAGAGTGAGCGTCGCCGAAATGTTCCCGGGTTTGATGTTTTTCGGGAGTATGAGGCGATAATCGAGCGACGTAACCGAGGCGCGGTCGCTGACGGAATGCGCAGCATTGAAAGTGTTCACGTTTGCGCCGCCTTGCGGGGCGTTCTGCGGTTCGCCGGAAAGCCCTGCTGCCGTCGCCGGCAGCGTGTTGACGTAACTCGCAAGGGCAACCATGCGGTCTGAACCGCCTTCGCCCGTCTGCAGCGTCCGGGACGCGACTTGAACCGAGGTGAAGCTGTAAGGATTGGGTTCATAGTCGACCATGATCTTCGCCAGATGCTCTATGGTCTTGTCGGCGTCGATCGTAAGGCGATCCGCGCCGGGCACGTCTATGTAGCCGCGGGCGATATCGCCTTCGGTGACGTGCAGCGGCGTGAGGGTGCCTTCGTACTTCAAAACCACCGAAGGGCTGACCGACGCGGTTACCGACATGATGGCCGTGCTCACCCCGGCTTCGACAACGGACGGAAAAGCAATCGCCAATCCTGCGGCGATCGCGAGCAAAGCGCTGCTTGGCAGATTTCCCCTGATATTCACCGGCTAACTATAGCACCAGGGCCGAGCCAGGCATGCGTGCATTTGTCATACTTTGTGAAACTCTTGCGCCTTTGGTGCGTAACAGCGCAGCGAACGTCCGAAGCCACGCCGCCTTACGCTGCTGCCGCGCCAAACGGCCCCCTCTTTGCAGAAGGAGAAAAAGGGGGAGAATGGGGAAGACCTGTAAGCTGTCTATTCGATTTAAAAGAAATTGAATTGGAAAATGGGACCCGAAAGGAAATATGCTAAGGCGGCGGCGAGGCAGAAATTCTTCCGCCTCGGACAGCAGGGGACCTTGAAAAATGTCATTCCGAGGCCCCCTCGACTACGCTCGGGGCAGGCTCTGGCCGAGGAATCTGCTTTTTGTCCGTGGCAATAGCGGATTCCTGGCTAAGGAATGACCAAGCCGGCATCATTAGAAATGCCAAAAACGAATCAGAAACGGGATGGGCGAGACATTTAGCGCATTCAACAAAGGAGGCGATCATGGCTGAGACGAGAAAGGTTCTGGTGGTCGACGACGAGGAGATAGTGAGATTGAGCCACATGAGAACGCTGGCGGGCCAAAACTGCAGCGTGGAGGCGGCGAGCGGCGGAGCGGAAGCGCTGGAGAAAATGCAAAAAGAGCCGGCCGACGTGGTGCTGATCGATTTGCGCATGCCGGGACCGGACGGGCTCGCAACCCTGAGAACGATCAAGGAGAAGTGGCCGGCGACCGAGGTGGTGATCATCACCGGTTATCCATCCGTCTTTACGGCGAGGGAGGCCGTCAGGCTCGGCGTCTTCGATTATCTGGCCAAGCCGGTGGAGCCGGAAAAACTGCTCGCCGTGGCGAATGCTGCGATGGCGCACAAACTGGCGCCGCACCAGGCGGGAAACGAAGGGCAGATAAAAGATCCCGAAAAGGGGTGGGCGAAATATCTGGATTGACAGCCCAAGGCAGCAACAGGGAATGCGCCGCACTAATCGGCAATTCAGCTATACGACACGCTGACTGACGTCTCCGGGCAATCCTCCGGCGCGCACAGCTGGATATTCTTGTATGCGCGCCGACATGCCTTTATGTCGCAATTTCGACTCGCGCAATCATTCATTGCAGCATTCGCCAATGCTGCGTCGTTACCGGTTTTCGGCACAGTCCGATGCGCGCATCGATTGAATTTGGTGGGCCCACCTGGACTCGAACCAGGGACCAAAGGATTATGAGTCCTCTGCTCTAACCAACTGAGCTATAGGCCCTTCGGGAAATGATACCGGGTTTGGGGAATCCCCTCACCACGGCTGACGCGGCATTCTACATTGAACTTCGTTGCGGCCGGGGCCGCAACGAGAAATTCAAACGCGGCGCGTCTAGGCCTCGTTGTCAAGGAAACTGCGCAGCTGTTCCGAACGCGAGGGGTGGCGCAGCTTGCGCAGCGCCTTCGCTTCTATTTGGCGAATGCGCTCGCGCGTGACGTCGAACTGCTTGCCGACTTCCTCGAGCGTGTGGTCGGTGTTCATTTCGATGCCGAAGCGCATGCGCAGCACCTTGGCTTCGCGCGGCGTGAGCGAATCCAGCACGTCCTTGGTCGCGTCGCGCAAGCTTCCGTACACCGCTGCATCCACCGGTGCCATGGTGGCCGCGTCCTCGATGAAATCGCCCAGGTGCGAGTCGTCGTCGTCGCCGATCGGCGTTTCCATCGAGATCGGCTCCTTCGAAATCTTGAGGATCTTGCGGATCTTGTCCTCGGGCATTTCCATCTTCAGCGCGAGCGTTGCCGGATCGGGCTCCTGCCCGGTCTCCTGCAGGATCTGGCGCGAGATGCGGTTCATCTTGTTGATGGTCTCGATCATGTGCACCGGGATACGTATGGTGCGCGCCTGGTCGGCGATCGAGCGCGTGATCGCCTGGCGGATCCACCAGGTGGCGTAGGTCGAGAACTTGTAGCCGCGGCGGTATTCGAACTTGTCCACGGCCTTCATCAGGCCGATGTTGCCTTCCTGGATCAGGTCGAGGAACTGCAGTCCGCGGTTGGTGTATTTCTTGGCGATCGAGATCACCAGGCGCAGGTTGGCTTCGGTCATCTCGCGCTTGGCGCGGCGCGCTTTGGCCTCGCCGGTGGACATCTGCTTGTTGATGTCCTTGAGCTCCTTGAGCGGTATGCCGATCTTCGCCTGCAGGTCGAGCAGCTTCTGCTGGCTTTCCATGATCGCCGGCTGATAGCGCGCGAGCTGGCCGCTGTAGGGATGGCGCGCGGCGATTTCGTTGCCGACCCAGCGCAAGTTGGTTTCGTTGCCGGGAAACACCTTGATGAAATGCGGCCGCGGCATGTTGCTCTTGGTCACGCACAGCTGCTGGATGTGGCGCTCGTGCCGGCGCGTCTCTTCGACCAGGCTGCGCAGCGCATCGCACAGGCGCTCGACGATGCGCGCGGAGAAGCGGATGTTCATCAGCTCGCCGGATATCTTGTCGCGAATCTTGAGGTATTCCTTGCTGCGCGATCCGTGCTTGACCAGCGCCGATTTTTTCCTCTCGAACAGGCGGTGGATGACGTCGAAGCGCGCGAGCGCATCTTCCTTGAGCTGCTGCAGACTCGCCGTGATCGCAGCGTTTTGCGCTTCTTCGTCGAGCTCCTCTTCTTCTTCTTCTTCTTCTTCCTCGACCGCCGCTTCCGCGAGTTCCGCCACCGGTTCGCCCTTGGCGTTGGGATCGACCAGCCCGTCGACCAGCTCGTCGACGCGCATCTCGTCACGCGCCACCTTGCCGGCGAGCGCGAGAATTTCGGCGATGGTGGTCGGGCAGGCGGAAATCGCCTGGATCATGTGCTTGAGGCCGTCTTCGATGCGCTTGGCGATCTCGATCTCGCCCTCGCGCGTGAGCAGCTCGACCGAGCCCATCTCGCGCATGTACATGCGCACCGGGTCGGTGGTGCGGCCGAACTCGGGGTCGACCGTCGACAGCGCGGCCTCGGCTTCTTCCTCGGCGTCTTCGTCGGGGACGACTGCGGGCGCGTTCTCGGAAATCAGCAGCGTTTCCGCGTCCGGCGCCACGTCGTAGACCTGGATGCCCATGTCGCTGAAGGTGGTAATGATGGATTCGATCTGTTCGGCATCCACCAGGTCGTCGGGCAGGTGATCGTTGATTTCGGAATACGTGAGGAAGCCGCGCTCCTTGCCCAGTTTGATCAGATTCTTCAGCCGCGTGCGCCGCGCCTCCACGTCCTCCGGCTTCTGCTCGCCTTTGCGCAGATCCGCCTTCTGCTTCGCCGTGAGCTTCGCCGCCTGCTGCTTGGCGATCTGTCTGGCGATTTGCTTGGCCGACTGTTGCGGCTTCGCGGTAACCGGCTCGCCGTTTAAGGCTGGTTTGGCTGCTGCAGCCTTGTCCTTGTCGGCCGCCTGAAGCTTGCCGACGGGCGGTTTGGTCCTGGCCGGCGCAGTTGGTCGCGCCGCAGACTTATGCGCGGGCTTGGCCTTCTTCGCCAGCGGCTTGGACTTGGCTGGGTGCTTCGCCTTGGTCAAAGGCCGGGCTTTGGTCATCGGCCTGGTCTTGGACAGAGGCTTTGCGCCCGCCGCAGGCTTATTCTTGCGCGGCGAGGCGTGCTTGTGCGCGGCCTTGGCCTTGGTGGTCTTCGCTTTTGCCGCTGCGGTGGATTTCTTGGCTTGATGTGCTGCCATGAGCTTGTCCTAAGTCGGTGAAGTATTGGAAAAAAGCCGCAAATTATACCACAGGTCTGTTTGTCCCCGGGCGCTGGTCCATTGCGCCCAGGCGCTTGGTCAGCGCGTTCATCAACTCGATGTCCGCGGGACTGAGCGACCCCGCCTTGCTCTTGCGCTGCAATTCATTCAGCTGCTCGTGCACGCGCTGGCGTTCCAGCCGCGGCAACGCGTCGCGAAAGCCGCCTTCGGCCTGCTCCGGTGTGAGTCCCAGCACCATGAGTTCCGAACGAACCTGCTTGAGCAGGGTCTCGTAGGGACTGCCGCGAAAGTGATCGATCAACATCACTTCGGAGCTGACGTCGGGATCGACGCGCGCATACTCGCCGAGCGCGAGCAAGGCCTTCGCCTCGATGCTCTCGCCATGGATGATGTCGGCGGACAATTCGGCCGCGAGCGCCGGCTTAACTAAGACATACTCCAGCAGGCTCAGTTCAAAACTCTTTACCGCCGCGCGCGCAGTTTTGGCGGGCGCGGGGCGCTGCCATGGTCCCGGCTGGCTGCGGCGCAGTTCGCACAGCCGCTCGACTTCCTGCTGGGTCATGCCGGCAATCTCCGCCACCTGTTTCAGCAACTGCAACTGCAGTCCGGCTGCGGCGACGCTCTTGAGCAAGGGCTTGGCGTCGTGCACCAGGCGCGAACGGCCTTCGGCGGTGTTCGTGTCCACGCGCGCGCGCAGCTGGTTCAGCAAATAGGCGGAGAGCGGCTCGGCGCGTGCGGCCAGGTCTTCGAACGCCGCCTTGCCCTGGCTGCGGATATAGCTGTCCGGGTCCTCGCCTTCGGGCAGGAACAGGAAGCGTATCGTCTTCTGATCGAGCGTAGCCGGCAGGCTTATCTCCAGGGCATGCCAGGCCGCTTTCCTGCCCGCCGCATCGCCGTCGAAGCTGAACACGATTTCGTCGGCCTGGCGCAGCAGCTTTTGCAGGTGTACCGGTGTGGTCGCCGTGCCCAGCGTCGCCACCGCATACTCGACGCCGTGCTGCGCCAGCGCCACCACATCCATATAGCCTTCGACCACCAGTACGCGGCCGGCATCGCGTATCGCCTGACGCGCCTGCGGCAGCCCGTAGAGTTCGCGCCCCTTCTCGAACAGCGGCGTCTCCGGCGAGTTGAGGTATTTCGGCTCTCCCGCATCGATGATGCGTCCGCCGAATCCGACGACGAAGCCGCGCTGGTTGATGATAGGGAACATGATGCGGTCGCGGAAACGGTCGTAGCGTTTTCCCGCATCGTTTTCGATCACCAGCCCTACCTCCTTGAGGCTCTTGTCGTCGTAATCGGGAAACACCGCCTGCAGGTTTTGCCAGCCGTCGGGCGCATAACCGATGCCGAAGTTCGCCGCGATCCGGCCGGACAAGCCGCGGCGCTTGAGATATTCGATCGCGCGCGGCGATCCCTTCAGTTGCTCGCGGTAGTACTGGGTGGCGTGCTGCATGAGTTCGTACAAGTCCGGGCCGGCTTCTTCTTTCTTTTTGCCGATGCGCGGCTCGAATTCAGGCAGGGTCATGCCGGCGCCCGCCGCCAGCTCCTTGATCGCCTCGACATAGCCCAGGCCGGAATATTCCATCAGGAAGCCGATCGCATCGCCGTGCGCGCCGCAGCCGAAGCAGTGATAGAACTGCTTGGTCGGGCTGACCGTGAACGAGGGTGATTTTTCGCTATGGAACGGGCAGCACGCGCTGTAGTTGGCACCGGACTTTTTCAGCTGCAGATGGCGCTGAATGAGATCGACGATATCGACGCGATTGAGCAGATCGCGTTTAAAGGAATCGGGTATCACGCGCGGTTGGGGTCCTGGGGCCTGAAAAAACTTTCCCCGGCATGCGCGCCTGGGGAATCTGCCTTATTTATAGGCCATTTAGGCCGAAAGGCAAGCGAAAAGGCGGTTTTGTAGGAGGCCCGCCCTCGGGCCGATAAGTGGTTGGATTTATCACCGATCGGGGCGAGGGCGCACCTCCCACAGAAAGACCTTCCCACAAGGCGTCCCTCTCACAGGGCGCCGGCCCCACAAGTCCTGCTAGCTGCCGAGCTTCGCCTTCACCATTGCCGACACCTTGGCCATGTCTGCGCGGCCGGCAAGCTTGGGTTTGAGCAGCGCCATGACCTTGCCCATGTCCTGCATCGCTTTGGCGCCAGATGCGGCGACTGCGGCAGCCACCTCCGCCGCGATTTCCGCCTCCGTCATCTGTTGCGGCATATAGCCGGTGAGCACGCCGATTTCGAATTTTTCCACGTCGGCCAGATCCTGGCGTCCGCCGGCCTCGTATTGCGTCACCGAGTCGCGCCGCTGCTTGAGCATTTTTTCGATGATGGTGAGGATGTCCGCATCCGACAACTCGATGCGCTCGTCCACCTCACGCTGCTTCATCGCCGCCAGCAGCAGGCGGATTGCCGACAGGCGCGCCGCATCCTTGGCGCGCATCGCGGTCTTCATGTCTTCGGTGATTTGTGCCTTGAGGGACATCTGCGAGGCGGTGATGCGGGAGCGGTGGGGGCAGCGGGCGCACCCGGCACCCGGCGTCCCATCGTTGCTTGGGGCTTAGAACAGCTTGGGCGGGAGTTGCTGGCTGCGAATGCGCTTGTAGTGGCGCTTGACCGCGGCGGCCAGCTTGCGCTTGCGCTCGGCGGTGGGCTTTTCGTAGAACTCGCGCGCGCGCAGTTCCGTCAGTAACCCGGTTTTTTCGATGGTGCGCTTGAAGCGGCGCAGTGCCACTTCGAACGGCTCGTTTTCCTTGACTCGTACAGTAGGCATCAATGCTCCGGCGTTTTACTTGGGCGGAAAGCCCGGAAAGCCGAGAATTATATCAGCACCGCGCAGTACCGGACAAGGGCTGTTTCATCCCGGGCTACGGTGGATTTGGCCGAGCCCGTTTATCCGGTACGCGCAATTCGCTCTCCGGCTGGCGTCCGGGCTATACTGCCTGCCCCATGCTGATCCTGGGCATTGAGACCTCCTGCGACGAAACCGGCATCGCGCTCTACCACAGCGAGCGCGGCCTGCTCGCACACGCGCTGCATACCCAGATCGCGATGCACCAGGAATACGGCGGCGTAGTGCCCGAACTTGCCTCGCGCGACCACATCCGCCGCGTCGTGCCGCTGATTCGCCGGGTGATGCGCGAGGCCGGCGCCGGGTTTGCAGATATCGACGCAATTGCCTACACCCAGGGACCGGGACTCGCTGGCGCGCTTTTGGTCGGTACCAGCATCGCCAACGCGCTCGCCTTCGCTCTCGGCATCCCGGCGCTGGGCGTCCACCATCTCGAAGGCCATTTGCTCTCGCCCCTGCTCGCGAGCAATCCGCCGCGCTTTCCGTTTGTCGCCCTGCTGGTTTCGGGCGGGCACACGCAGCTGATGCGCGTCGGCGCGGTCGGCGACTACGAACTGCTGGGCGAAACGGTGGACGACGCCGCCGGCGAAGCATTCGACAAGACCGCGCAGCTCCTCGGCCTCGGCTATCCGGGCGGGCCGGCGCTGTCGCAGCTCGCGGGGCAGGGCAGGGCGGGCAGGTACAAGCTGCCGCGGCCCATGCTCGAGCAAATGCACAAGACGGGCAACTTGGACTTTTCCTTCAGCGGACTGAAGACCGCGGTGCTGCTGTTGGTGCGCAAGGAAGCGCCCGATGCCGCGGGCAAGGCCGATGTCGCGGCTTCGTTCCAGGAAGCGATCGTCGACGTGCTGGTCGCCAAATCGCTCTACGCGCTCGAGCAGACCGGACTGACTCAACTCATTGTCGCGGGCGGCGTAGGCGCCAACCGGCGCCTGCGCGAGCGGCTCGACGGCGCGGCCGCGGAGCAGGGCTGCTCGGTGTTTTATCCGGAGTTCGAGTTTTGCACCGACAATGGAGCGATGATTGCGCTGGCGGGGGCTTTGCGCTTGGGCGCCGGGTTTCCGAATCAGGCAGAGAGTGCTTATGCCTTCAGCGTCAAACCCCGTTGGGACTTGTCCGCCACAGTTTTGTAGGAGGGGCGCCCACGCCCCGATCGGCCTGAAGGCGGGCCCACAATTGTAGGAGCGGCGCCCCCGCCGCGACCAGCACGAACGCGATCAGGAGGTCAGCGCGACGGCGCTGCCCGCCGACACGCCCAGAACGACGGCTGCCAATGCAACCATGTTCACGCCGAATCCGGCTTTTTCGCGCCGATGCGGCTTTCCGTGCCCGCGAGCAGGCGCCCGATGTTTTCCTTGTGCCTGTAGATCAACAGCACTGCTATTGCCAGCACTGCCGGCAGCAGCGGGCTCGCGGTGCCGAACAGCAATGCGCTGTAGAACGGCGCGAACACGGCGGCGATGATGGAGGCGAGCGAGACCATGCGGAAGAACAGTACGATCACCAGCCAGCTTGCGAGCGTCGCCAGACCCAGCCAGATGTTGACGGCGCAGAGGATGCCGAGCGCGGTCGCCACGCCCTTGCCCCCCTTGAAGCGGAAGAACAGCGGAAACACGTGTCCGAGGAACACCGCCAGGGCGACCAATGCGATGCCGCGCGTGTCCACACCATAATCCACGGCGAAAATCCTGGCGAGAACCACCGCCAGTGCACCCTTGCCGGTGTCGCCTGCGAGCGTCAGCGCCGCGGCCAGCTTCCTGCCGGTGCGCAGCACGTTGGTCGCGCCCGGATTGCCCGAGCCGTAGCTGTGCGGGTCGGGTAGGCCGAACATGCGGCTCACGATCACGGCGAATGAAAGCGAGCCGATGAGATAAGCCGCAACTGCGAAGACTATGGTCGCCATCTGGATAGTGTTGGGGCCTGTTAGAATGTGCTGCCCATTTTACGCGGGAACCGAATCCCGCCCTAGCCCCGTTCCGATTCCTCCAACATGGACACCATATTCCTGCGCGAAATAAGGCTGGACGCGCGCATCGGCATTTACAAGCGCGAGAAGACCATTACCCAGAAGGTGGAACTGGATCTGGACATTGCCTTGCCCGACGAGCGCGTATTCGAAAGCGGCAAGGTCGCAGACACCATCGATTACGCAGTGGTGATCGCGCGCATCCGCGCCGCCCTGGTAGCGCAGCACTACGGCCTGGTGGAAAACCTGGCCGAGCATGTGGCGCAAATCCTGCTCGGCGAATTCCACGCACCCTGGGTGCGCGTCAGCGTCGCCAAAATCGGCGCCCAGCGCGACGCCCGGCGCGTCGGCGTGGTCATCGAGCGCGGCAAGAAGTAGGCGGCCCCTCGTGGGAGGTCCGCCCCCGGGCCGATGGGTGGTTGGATTTGTCACTGGTCGGGGCGAGGGCGCCGCTCCTAGTGCGCTCGTGAAGGCGCGCACACAGCACGGTGAGAGTCCGTGTCGGAGTAAGCCAAGGCTCCGTAGCCGAAGGTAACTGCGTCGCTGCGAGGCGGGGTGGAGAGCAACCGGAGGCGAACTG
>DATKUQ010000106.1:0-6737 GCA_035530495.1 Burkholderiales bacterium | reverse complement strand
GTCAAAGAAGTGGCGTTAACCGACGCCGTTACACCGCTTTGACCCTGAACCGCATTGATGGCGTTGGCATAGGCAATCGCGCTCGCCGAAGCGTCTGTCGACGAGACACCGTCCGCAGTCGTCGCGCCCACGTTGTAGCCGTTGATTACCAGGCCGCCTGCCGTTAGTCCACCGGTAATCACCGCTTCGTTCTTAATGCTTGTCGAATAGCTGGAACTGGAGCCGACGCCGAGCGAGGCAGCGGTCGCGCTGGCGATCGAGCTTACGCTAATGGTCTGGCCGGAGTTGGCGCCGACCTGGAAGGCCTGGCTGTTGAAGCTGCCGTCGAGCAGGTTCACGCCGTTGAACTGGGTAGTGGTGGCCACGCGGTTGATTTCAGCTACCAGCTGTGTCGCTTCCTGGTTGATCGTGGCGCGGTCCGAGGCGCTGTTGGTCGCGTTGGCAGCCTGCACCGACAGTTGGCGCAGCATCTGCAGGTTGTCGGAAATCGCGGACAGCGCGCCGCCGGCGGTCTGCGCAAGCGAGATGCCGTCGTTGGCGTTGCGCACCGCCTGGTCCATGCCGTTGATCTGCGCCGTCATGCGCGAGGCGATGGCCATGCCGGCCGGGTCGTCCGCGGCGCTGTTGATGCGCAAGCCCGAGGACAGGCGCGCCATTGCGGTCTGCAGCGCGGACTGCGATTTGCTGAGGTTGTTCTGCGCGTCCAGCGACGCGATGTTGGTGTTGATGACGAGTGCCATGATTAATCTCCTAAGTTGTTCAGAAATTCCGGCACCAGCGCCGGCCACTTTGGTTTGCCCCGTCGCCGAAGCATAAAAACCGCCGTTGCTAGGCTTATCGGATGCTTCCGGGCAAAGGTTTAGGAGTTTCTTGAGATTGCGTGCGGCACACGTCGGCGCATCGCCTCTGGCGAAGCGATGTCGAAGGCTGGAAGGCCCGGCTTAGAGCCTGATATGAAAGAGACTATTTAGAACGCATTTCAGAATGAACTTTTCAGCTAGGGTCATTCCGAGCGCAGCGAGGAATCTGTTTGTAAATCAGACAAAAAGCAGATTCCTCGGCCGATGGCCTCGGAATGACGGCTCATTTTGAAATGGGTTCTTGGGACGCGACCATAACGCGGTCCTTGCCGCTGCGCTTGGCTTCGTAGAGGGCCGCGTCGGCGCGCTGGATGAGTGCCTCCAGGGTTTCATCCGCGCCGCATACGGCGACCCCGGCGCTGAAGGTCACCAGCAGCTGCTGCCTGGCCCAACTGATCGGCTTGGTCGCGATTTCGCGTTGCAGCCGGCCCAGTACCGCGACCGCCTCGTCCAAGTGCGAATCGGGCAGCAGCAGCAGGAATTCCTCGCCGCCGTAGCGCCCGATCAGGTCGTTGACGCGGATGGTTTCCTTGATGATGGCCACGAGGTGCACCAGCACGATGTCGCCCACCTGATGGCCGTAGCTGTCGTTGATCTTCTTGAAGTTGTCGATGTCGATGAGTGCGACGCACAGACAGGAGCCGGCCCGTTTGGCGCGCGCGGCTTCGCGTTCGAGCGCGTCGTCCAGGCCGCGCCGGTTCAGCGCGCCGGTGAGCTGGTCTTCGCGCACGAGCCTGTTTACCAGCTCGAGTTGGCTCTTGAGGTGCTCTATGCGCTGTTCGGCGCGTACCACCTGCTGGTGCACGATCGCCATTTCGCTCGCGGTGTGCAGGGCGCGGGTTTCGTTCAGCGCCTCGTCCAGAATGCCGATGATGTCGCGCACATCCGGTGTGGCGCGGATTTTCTGCGCGTACCCTTCGATGCGGTTGTAGTAGTCGGTCGGCGCGGTCGACAGCGTGTTCTTGCCGATGGGGCGGTTCGCCCGCTTCGAGTTTCCTCCACGCGGCGGCATTGCAAGCCGCAGCACGCCCCCGTTCATCTCGCCTCCCATCGCTCGATCTCCTTCACGCCTCACCCGGAATGTTCCCGGGGCTAAGCAGACCTGACTAGCCTAACATCGGTGCGAAGGTGGGCAAGGCGCGAAACAGAAGGGGAAATCAGGCGCAAATCCGTGGATCGTGATTCGTGGTTCGTTGGCCGTACCCCGAACCACGACCCACGACCCACGACCCACGAACCACGAACCACGACCCACGAACCACGAACCACGAACCACGAATCACGCCGCGCAGACGCGGTTCTTGCCGCTGCGCTTGGCTTCGTAGAGGGCCTTGTCCGCGCGCGCGATCATGCCGGCCTGCGGCTCGCCGCTCTGGCGCAGCGCCACGCCGGCGCTGAAGGTGATGAGCACGCGCTCGTTGTTGTGCAGGAAGAACGCCTTCGTCAGATTGCGCTGCAGCCTGACCATGACTTCGACCGCCTCCTGCTGCTGTGTGTCCGGCAGCAACAGCATGAACTCCTCGCCGCCGTAGCGTGCGAGCACGTCGCTAGGGCGCATGGTGCGCTTGGTAACGCGCACCAGGTGCTGCAGGGCTTCATCGCCGGTCTGGTGGCCGTGGGCGTCGTTCAAATGCTTGAAATTGTCGATGTCGAGCAGGGCGATGCACAGGGGTGCGCCGGTGCGCTCCGAGCGCGCGGTCTCGCGCGCGCATGCATCCTCCAGACCACGGCGGTTGAGCACGCCGGTGAGCTGGTCCTCCTGCACCAGTTCGCTCACCTGCTCCAGCTCGCGCTCTAGGGCCTTGACCTTGGTCTCCGCCGCTTCGACCTGGCGCCGCGCGGCGAGCAGCTCGTCGCGCGTGCGCACCGCGTCGAGCTGCGCCGCACGCGTGTCCGCGAGCAGGTCCGCAAGCACCACGTTGAGTTGCGTGATGTCGTCGGTCTGGCGGATTTTCTGCGCGTAGCCTTCCAGGCGATCGTGGTAGCCGCCTGTGCTTTCGGACAGATCCCCCAGGCGGCCGATGAAATTGGTGATCAACTGTTTCAGCGCCGCCTTAGCCTCCTGCAGGCTGTGCCTGAGCGTGCCCTGCTTGAAGATCACTTCCTTGAGGCGGCGTTCGGCCTCGACTACGGCGCCGAGGTCGAGCGGGCGCGTGACGATTTCCTGCACTACCGCCACCTGGCCGCGCAACCACCGATCTTCGCTCAATAACTCGTGCGTGTTGTCGATCAGCAGTCGCAGCAGGCGCAGCAGGCCCTGGTGCAGTTCGGCGTTGTCGCCGCCGCGCACCTCGAGCTTGTACCAGAACCGGCGCAGTGCCGAAGTAAGTTGCGCGATTGCGTCCTTGCCGGCCGCCGCGCGCGCGTCCTTGGCCATGGCGTTCGCCTCCTCTGCCAGGTCGGGCGCATTGCCGAGGTGCGAGACCACCGCAAATTCCAGGGTCTGCGCGAGCAACTCGCGCAATTCGGCGAGCCCATCGTCGGTTCCGTCTACGCTCGCGCTGTGCTGCGCAGCCGGCGGCCTCTTGGCGGAGATAGTCTCCGGTGCAGCTGGCGGCTCGACGGGCATATCGGGTTCCTCGGCCGGCGCCGTCATCGACCACGATGCCACCAGGCTGCGCAATTTCGCCGCCAGGCGGGCGGGATCGGAGCCGGGAACGCCGAGGACCCTCTCCAGGCTCTCGCGCTTCCTCGCCGTGGTGAGCGCAATATGACGGGTTTCCCATTGCCGCAACAGGTCGAGGATCAGTTGCGCCCAGTCTGAAGCGGAGGTCTTCCTGTCGGTGTCCGGCTGGCCGGCGATTTCCTGGTAGTGCTGGCGATAGCTGTCCGGCGTCGGGGCAATGCGGCGCGAGGCGAGCAGGCGCAGCGTTTCCCTGGCGATATCGGACGGGTTGGTGAGTTCGCTCATCTTGTCCCGCAAACGCAGGCGCGGGCCGTGCCTGCTCGAACTCCTATATCGGCAATGGAGCGGAATACTTGAGTCCGAATTGCGGTCGGGTTGGCGGCAGGGACGACGCCTAGGAATTTTTCTCAAAATGACAATTGAAAAAACTGTCATTCCGCGGGCGCAGCCCGAGAAATCTGCTGAAAAAACTGTCATTCCGAGGGCGCAGCCCGAGGAATCTGCTTCTTGGTGTTGGAGTGAAAAGCACATCCCTCGCCTTGCTCGGGATGACATTGACAACAACGGTGGTCATTTTGCAACAGGTTCTAAAGGGCGGACCGATGCGGCCGTAAACCCATCTGGCGGTTCCGCGGGACGAACGACGGGCCTCCCGGCGAATCGATGGACCGGGACCGGGCAAGCGCAAGCGCGGGCGTGAGCCGACCGCGGCTGCAGCGCCGAGGGCGCTCGGCACGGTGCCGGCGCTCCGGGCATGGAAAAGGGAAGCTAAATTGAATGTGCGCAAGCTCGCCGATTTGAATCCGGAACAGATGCGCCTCGACATGGGTTGGACCGGGGAGTGCGCGTCGGACGCAGCCCCTGGCGCACGGCACCTAGTAGCCGATCTGCGCCGTGCCCTGCTGCACCACGAGTTCCTGCTGCATTATCAGCCGCAGGTGAGCTGCAAGAGCGGCCGCATCGTCGGCGTAGAGGCCTTGATTCGCTGGCAGCACCCGACCCGCGGGCTGGTCGCTCCCGGCGAATTCATTCCGCTGCTCGAGGAAAGCGGCCTGATCGTTCCGGTCGGCGAATGGGTGCTGCGCACCGCCTGCAGGCAGGCGTGCGCCTGGCGCGAGACGGGATTCGGTCACCCCCGGGTGGCGGTGAACCTGTCGGGCCGTCAGCTGGAAACGGAGAACCTGTTTGCGGTCGTCAAAGCGGCGCTGGATGAGTGCGGCCTGGAGCCGGCGTATCTCGAACTCGAACTGACCGAAAGCTACCTGATGCGCAATCCGGAAGAAGCGATCGCAACGCTTTCGCGGCTGAAGGCGATCGGCGTGCGCGTATCGGTGGACGATTTCGGCACCGGCTATTCGAGCCTCGCCTATCTCAAGCGCTTCCCGCTCGATATCGTCAAGGTGGACCGCTCGTTCATTCAGAACATCGCGGCGGACGCGGACGACGCGGCGATCACCCGGGCGGTGATCAGCATGGCGCACAGCCTGAAGCTCGACGTGATCGCGGAAGGCGTGGAGACCGAGGCGCAGCTCGGCGTGCTGATCGCGAACAACTGCGATGCCATCCAGGGCTATTATTTCAGCCGCCCGGTCGATGCCGACGCGCTCGCGGGGATGCTGCGCGAGGACCGCCGCCTGGTGAGCAAGCTGCTCGAGGATGGCGCGGATGCGCGCACGCTGCTGCTGGTGGACGACGACGAGGCCATCCTCAGGGTGTTGGAGCTGCTGCTGCGCGGCCGTGGCTATCGCGTTCTCAGCGCGACCAGCGCCGAGCAGGGCTTGACGCTGCTCGGAGAGAACCGGGTCGACGTGGTGATCTCCGATCAGCGCATGCCGGGCATGCATGGTGTGGAGTTCCTGCGCCGCGTCAAGGAAATCCATCCAGACAGCGTGCGCATGATGCTTTCCGCTTATATCGACCTGAAATCGGTCACCGATGCCATCAACGAGGGTGCAATCTACAAATTTCTCACCAAGCCCTGGAACAACGAACTGCTGTGCACCAATATCGAAGAGGCCTTTCGGCGCAAGGAAATGGCCCGCGACAACAAGCGTCTCGGTGAGGAACTGCGTGCGGCCAATATCGAATTGGCGCGGATCAACGACGAGTTACGCCGGCATTTGCATGAAAAATCGCAGCAGGTGATGCGCGACGAGACCGCGCTGGGGGCCGCGCAGGAAGTGCTGCAGCATCTGCCCTTGCCGTATATCGGCGTCGACGCCGACGGCATGATCGCGGCGGCCAACGCCGATGCCGAAGCCTTGTTCGCCAACGGGACGCCACTGCTCGGCGCGATGGCGACCGAATGCCTGCCCGGCGCGCTGCTCGCGTGGCTCGATAGCGAAGCGAACAGCCAGGTCGGGCTGGACATCGGCGGAAGCCGCTATCGGGTATCGCGGTGCGCGATGGGCGCGAGTTCCCATTCCAGCGGCACGCTGCTCACTCTCGAACCCGAGGGGCGGCAGCCATGATGCCCGCCGCTGCCTCAGATACGGAACCGGACCCCGAGGCCGAGGCAGCGCTGCGCGAGACCGCATTGCAGCGCCTGTCGTATCTGTTTCGCCGTGCCGGCACGGATCCCACCATGCAGGCGCTGTGGCGGGCCATGGTCGATTACCGCACGGAGAAATAGCCATGCAGCCACTGGATCCGGAACAGGTCGTCGCGCAGATCGGGAAGCTGCCGTCGCTGCCCGCCGTGGTGCTCGAGGTGCTGGAATCCTTCGAGGACGATCATGCCGATGCCGGTGCAATCGGTAAAAAAATCGCACAGGACCAGGCACTCTCCGCGAAGGTGCTGCGCGTGGCCAATTCGCCGTTTTACGGTCTGCAGGGCCGGGTCGCGACCGTCAAGGATGCGATGGTCGTGCTGGGATTCGGCAATGTTCGTACGCTGGTAATTGGTGCGGGCGTGACCGGCAGCTTTCCGGCGCTTGCCTCCGGCAGCTTCGATCTGCGCGCGTTCTGGATGCACGGCATCGTCGCGGCCACATGCGCAAGGTGTTTCGCGGACGACGCCGGTATCGATCCCGAACGCGCGTTTACCGCGGGCCTGCTGCACGACATCGGCCGCGTGGTGCTGGCGACCTGCTTTCCCGATCATTATCGCCGCGTGGCCGAATACCGCGCAGCGCACGATTGCTACCCGATCGAGGCGGAGCGCCAAGTTCTGGGACTGGACCACGCCGCCATCGGCGGCGCGCTCACCGAGCGCTGGAAGTTCGCGCCGGTCATCCAGCAGGCAGTCGCCGC